>NZ_JBYCLB010000342.1:0-6637 GCF_057473705.1 Mycobacterium sp. TH-M15
AGAAGCGGTTCATGAAGATCGTCTCGCTGGCCCCGGAGGTGCTGTAGATGAAGGTGCACAAGGGCGACACCGTGCTGGTCATCGCCGGCAAGGACAAGGGCGCCAAAGGCAAGGTGCTGCAGGCATACCCGGCGCGCGACCGGGTGCTGGTGCAGGGCGTGAACCGGATCAAGAAGCACACCGCGGTCTCCACCAACCAGGCCGGTGCTTCCTCGGGAGGGATCGTCACCCAGGAGGCGCCGATCCACGTCTCCAACGTGATGGTGGTCGACTCGGACGGCAAGCCGGCCCGCGTCGGCTACCGGACCGACGAGAAGACCGGCAAGCGGGTCCGGATCTCCAAGCGCAACGGCAAGGACATCTGAGCATGACGACGACGGAAAGCCCGACGAAGACCCAGCCGCGGCTGAAGGTGAAATACCGCGAGGAAATCCGGGATTCGCTCCACAAGGAGTTCAGCTACGCCAACGTGATGCAGATCCCGACCGTGGTCAAGGTGGTGGTCAACATGGGCGTCGGCGAGGCCGCGCGGGACGCCAAGCTGATCAACGGGGCGGTCAACGACCTGGCGCTGATCACCGGGCAGAAACCCGAGGTTCGCAAGGCCCGGAAGTCAATCGCCCAGTTCAAGCTGCGCGAGGAGATGCCGATCGGCGCCCGGGCGACGCTGCGCGGCGACCGGATGTGGGAGTTCCTGGACCGGCTCACCTCGATCGCGCTGCCCCGGATCCGGGATTTCCGCGGGCTGTCGGCCAAGCAGTTCGACGGCTCCGGAAACTACACGTTCGGCCTGTCCGAGCAGTCGATGTTCCACGAGATCGATGTGGACTCCATCGATCGGCCCCGGGGCATGAACATCACCGTCGTCACCTCGGCGACGACCGACGACGAAGGACGAGCGCTGCTGCGGGCCCTCGGCTTCCCGTTCAAGGAGAAGTGAACGACATGGCGAAGAAGGCGCTGGTAAACAAGGCGGCACGCAAGCCCAAGTTCGCGGTTCGCGGCTACACCCGGTGCAACCGGTGCGGACGCCCGCGGGCGGTGCTGCGTAAGTTCGGGCTGTGCCGGATCTGCCTGCGCGAGATGGCGCACGCCGGTGAACTGCCCGGTGTGCAGAAGAGCAGCTGGTGAAGCGCGGTAGGCCCCCAAGGGAAATTTCCTGGATGGGAACCACCGCGAGGAAGGTGACACCTCTTTCATGACGATGACCGACCCGATCGCAGACTTCTTGACCCGTCTGCGCAACGCCAACTCGGCGTATCACGACGAGGTGACCCTGCCGCACTCGAAGATCAAGGCCAACATCGCCGAGATCCTCAAGCGGGAGGGCTACATCAGCGACTACCACGTCGAGGACGCCCGGGTGGGTAAGGCGCTGGTGGTGAACCTCAAGTACGGCCCGAACCGGGAGCGTAGCCTGGCCGGGCTGCGCCGGGTGTCCAAGCCCGGCCTGCGGGTGTACGCCAAGTCGACCAATCTGCCGCGGGTGCTCGGCGGGCTGGGCGTGGCGATCATCTCCACCTCGTCGGGCCTGTTGACCGACCGGCAGGCGGCCAGGCATGGCGTGGGCGGCGAAGTCCTCGCGTACGTGTGGTAGCCGAGAAGCAGAAGCAGAGCAGGGGCAAGCAAGATGTCGCGCATTGGTAAGCAGCCGATCCCGGTTCCGGCCGGGGTCGACGTGACCATCGACGGTCAGCAGGTGTCGGTCAAGGGGCCGAAGGGCGCTTTGGAGCTGTCGGTGGCTGCGCCGATCGGTGTCGCGCGCAACGACGACGGGGCGATCGTGGTGACCCGCCCCGACGACGAGCGCCGCAACCGGTCGCTGCACGGCTTGAGCCGGACCCTGGTGGCGAACCTGATCACCGGGGTCTCCGAGGGCTACCTCATCAAGATGGAGATCCACGGCGTCGGCTACCGGGTGCAGCTCAAGGGTTCCACGCTGGAGTTCGCGCTGGGCTACAGCCACCCGGTGGTGGTGGCCGCACCCGAGGGGATCACCTTCGCGGTGGAGTCGCCCACCAAGTTCTCCGTCGCCGGCATCGACAAGCAGCAGGTCGGACAGATCTCGGCGAACATCCGCCGACTGCGCCGCAAGGACCCGTACAAGGGCAAAGGCGTGCGCTACGAGGGTGAGCAGATCCGTCGCAAGGTCGGAAAGACAGGTAAGTAGCCATGGTGCACACACACAGCGTCTCCGCGGCCCGGCGCACCGCCCGGCTGCGTCGGCACGCGCGGCTGCGCAAGAAGATCTCCGGCACCGCCGCCCGCCCGCGGCTGGTGGTGCACCGGTCGGCCCGGCACATCCACGTGCAGCTGGTCGACGACCTGACCGGCACCACGCTGGCGGCGGCCTCGTCGATCGAGGCCGACGTGCGCGCCGTGACCGGCGACAAGAAGGCGCACAGCGTCCGGGTCGGCCAGCTGATCGCCGAGCGGGCCAAGGCGGCCGGCGTCGACACCGTGGTGTTCGACCGCGGTGGCTACACCTACGGCGGCCGGATCGCGGCGCTGGCCGACGCGGCCCGCGAGGGTGGATTGACGTTCTGATGTACATGACCGAGACGGGAAGGATCGCATGATGGCGGAGCAGCCGAGTGCAGCGGCCGCGGGGGGAACCCCGCCGGAGGCCGGCAGCGCACCCCGGAGCGAAGGCCGCGGCGACAACCGGGACGGCCGTCGTGACGGCGGCCGCGGCGGCCGCGGCGGTCGCGACAGCGAGAAGAGCAACTACCTGGAGCGCGTCGTTGCGATCAACCGGGTCTCCAAGGTGGTCAAGGGCGGCCGCCGGTTCAGCTTCACCGCGCTGGTGATCGTCGGCGACGGCAACGGGATGGTCGGCGTCGGCTACGGCAAGGCCAAGGAAGTCCCGTCGGCGATCGCCAAGGGCGTCGAGGAGGCCCGCAAGGGCTTCTTCCGGGTACCGCTGATCGGCGGCACGATCACCCACCCGGTGCAGGGTGAGGCCGCCGCCGGGGTGGTGCTGCTGCGCCCGGCCAGCCCCGGTACCGGGGTGATCGCCGGCGGTGCGGTGCGCGCCGTGCTGGAGTGCGCCGGCGTCCGCGACATCCTGTCCAAGTCGCTGGGCAGCGACAACGCCATCAACGTGGTGCACGCCACGGTGACCGCGCTGAAGATGCTGCAGCGCCCCGAGGAGGTGGCCGCCCGGCGCGGCCTGCCGATCGAGGACGTGGCCCCGGCGGCCATGCTCAAGGCGCGGCGGGAGAGCGAAGCGGCGGTCGCGGCCGGGGCGCCGCGGGAGGGGACGGCGTAGCCATGGCGGCGTTGAAGATCACCCAGGTGCGCAGCACCATCGGCGCCCGCTGGAAGCAGCGGGAGAGCCTGCGCACGCTGGGTCTGCGCAAGATTCGGCAGTCGGTGGTGCGGGAGGACAACGCCCAGACCCGCGGGCTGCTCGCGGTGGTGCACCACCTCGTCATGGTTGAGGAGGCCGGCAAGTGACCATCAAGCTGCACGATCTGCGCCCGGCGCCCGGATCGAAGACCAAGCGCACCCGGGTCGGCCGCGGCGAGGGCTCCAAGGGCAAGACCGCCGGCCGCGGCACCAAGGGCACCAAGGCCCGCAAGAACGTGCCGGTGACCTTCGAGGGCGGCCAGATGCCGATCCACATGCGGCTGCCGAAGCTGAAGGGCTTCCGCAACCGGTTCCGGGTCGAGTACCAGGTGGTCAACGTCGGCGACATCAACCGGCTCTTCCCCAAGGGCGGCGCCGTCGGTGTCGACGACCTGGTCGCCAAGGGCGCGGTGCGGAAGAACTCGCGGGTGAAGGTGCTCGGCGACGGCAAGATCGCGGTCAAGGCCGACGTCACCGCGCACAGGTTCAGCGGCAGCGCCCGGGAGAAGATCACCGCCGCCGGTGGCTCGGCCACCGAGTTGTAGGCTCTCCGCACGTTTGAGATTGCACTGAGGGCGGGATATCCTATCGGATTCACTCCCTCAGTGCAATGTCGGCTGCCGCTGTGTCGCTAGGCCCGCAAGCCCAACACATCGCGGAACGGCGCCTGGCGCAGCGCGAGTTCCCGCGGGTCGCTGACCAGGTGGAAACCCGGCCGGTTCATCAGGTAGACGAGCCCGATGCCGGTATCGGGGTCGGCGAACCCGACTGAGCCATGCCGTAGCCGGCATCGACGTCGCCGCCGATCGCGGCGCCGGGCACAGTGACCTTGAGCATCATCGGGCTCTTCTGTCACCGTCGCCGTGCGCCGTGCGCCGTGCGCCGTGCGCCGTGCGCCGCGCCACGCGCCCGGTGCGTCGGTAGGCTCGGCGTATGTTCTCGCTGCTGCCCGCCCTGCCCGGCGTCGACGACCTGCGCGGCATGCTGCGCCACGTCGACACCGCCCGCCACCACGGCGTCCCGAACGGCTGCGTCCTCGAACTCGACCTGCAGTCGCTGCCGGCGGAGACCGGCGGCTTGGACCCGCTCACCGTGATCACCCGCGGCGGGCGCCCGCCGGTGCTGCGCGACGTGGTCGACGCCATCTACCGGTCCGCCGAGGACGCCCGGGTGGCCGGCCTGATCGCCCGGGTGCAGCTGTCGGCGGCGGCCGCCGGCCCGGTTCAGGAGCTGCGCGCCGCGATCGCCGAGTTCGCCGCTGCGAAACCGACGGTGGTCTGGGCCGAGACCTATCCGGGCACGCTCTCCTACTACCTGGCGTCGGTGTTCGGCGAGATCTGGATGCAGCCGTCCGGCACCGTCGGCCTGGTCGGATTCGCCACCAACGCGATGTTTCTGCGCTCCGCGCTGGACAAGGCGGGCATCGAGGCCGAGTTCGTCGCCCGCGGCGAATACAAGTCCGCGGCAAACCTTTTCACCCAGGACAGCTACACCGACGCGCACCGGGAGGCGGACACCCGGCTGGTGCAGAGCCTGCACGCGCAGGTGCGCCAGGCAGTGGCCGAGTCGCGCAGACTGAAGCCCGCGGCGGTGGACGACCTCGCCGACCGGGCGCCACTGCTGCGCGACGACGCCGTCGAGGCCGGCCTGGTGGACCGGATCGGTTTCCGTGACGAGGCCTACGCCCGGATCGCCGAACTGGTCGACGGTGGCCCGAACGCGCGGCCGCCGCGGCTGTACCTGGCGCGCTACGCGCGGGCCAAAGCGTCGACGCGGCCGGGGCTGCCGCTGCCGACGATCCCGGGCCGGACGGCCAAACCGAAGGTCGCGGTGGTCACCGTGGCCGGCCCGATCGTCAGTGGCCGGGGCGGCCCGCAGGTGCTGCCGGTCAGTAGCTCCAGTGCCGGCGGCGACACCATCGCCGCGTCGCTGCGGGAGGCCGCCGCCGACGACGACGTGGTCGCGATCGTGCTGCGGGTGGACAGCCCCGGCGGCTCGGTCACCGGCTCGGAGACCATCTGGCGGGCGGTCGGCGAGGCCCGCAAGGCGGGCAAGCCGGTGGTGGCGTCGATGGGGGCGGTGGCGGCATCCGGCGGCTACTACGTGGCGATGGCCGCCGACGAGATCGTGGCCAACCCCGGGACGATCACCGGATCGATCGGCGTGGTCACCGGCAAGCTGGTCGCCCGCGAGCTGAAGGATCGGCTGGGCATCGGCTCGGATGCGGTGCGCACCAACGCCAACGCCGACGCCTGGTCGGCCGACGCGCCGTTCACCGCCGAGCAGCACGCCCGGCTGGAGGCCGAGGCGGACCTGTGCTACGCCGACTTCGTCGGCCGGGTCGCCGAGGGCCGCAACCTGTCGGTGGAGGCGGTCGACGCGGTGGCCCGCGGCCGGGTGTGGACCGGGGCCGATGCGCTGGAGCACGGCCTGGTCGACGAGCTCGGCGGGCTGCACACCGCGATGCGACGCGCCAAAGCCCGGGCCGGGCTAGACCCGGACGCCGACGTTCGCGTCCCGCACTACCCGGGCTCGTCGTTGCTGGAGCTGCTGCGCCCGCGATCGTCGTCGGCGCCGGCCGCGGACTCGCTGCCGGACGCGGTGGGCGCGCTGCTGGTGCGGTCGCTGGTCGGTGTGGTCGATCAGACCCGGCGGTCGGTTGCCGGAGCGAGCGTGCTGTGGCTGGGGGAGCCGCGACTGGACGGGTGACCTGACGGCGTCCTAGCCGCGGACCGCCGTCACCGCGATGGTGTTCCGGAACGGGGCGATCGCCTCGTCGTCGGGACCGGCCGGGAAATCCACCCCGTACTCGTCGAACAGCTCGCTTCGTGGCCGGGTGGTCGGCCGCCAGCCCCGCGCGGCGAGGTAGTCGGCGACGTTGTTGCGGGTGCCGGTGTAGAACAGCTGGGTCATGTCCATGTCATAGCCGTAGGCACGCCACTGGTCGGTGAGCTTCTGCGCCCGCTCGGTCATGTGCGCACCGCCGTCCGGGTGGTATTCGGTGGCCAGCCGGCTGCCGGGTGCGCTCAGCGCGGTGATGTCGTCGAATAACCGGTCCTGGGCGGCCGGCGGCAGGTACATCAGCAGACCCTCGGCGCTCCACGCCACGGGTTGGGTGTCGTCGAATCCGCTGCGGCGCAACGCCGTCGGCCAGTCGTCGCGCAGGTCGACCCGGACGGTGTGACGCCGGGCGGCCGGCTCGGCGCCGAGCGTGGCCATCGCGGCGGTCTTGAAGTCGATCACCTGCGGCTGGTCCACCTCGTAGACGGTGCTGCCGGCCGGCCAG
>NZ_JBYCLB010000343.1:0-5017 GCF_057473705.1 Mycobacterium sp. TH-M15
TGGTCGCCGCCGGGGTGATGGGCGACGCGCTGAGCGGCTGAGCCCACGTCTACGCGTTCATTCCGGGGCCTTCAGCAGCGGACGCAGCTTCGCCGTCTGGTCCGGGGTCCAGCCCGGCGGCTGCAGCACCGCCGCCCAGCCGTTGGCCACGTCGGCGACGTAGCGGTGCCCGTGCCCGTCGGGAACGTCGACAGCCACCGCCATGTCGGCCGATACCTGCAGGAATGTCACCAGCGGCTTCCACCGCACACTCGGCAGCACGTCGTAGCCGCGCGGCTCGCGCAGCCAGTCCGGTTTGCTGAACAGCAGCCGCGGACTCCACCAGGCGATCGGGTCGGATGCGTGCTGCAGATACACCACCCGCGGTGTCGCCCACGGCTGGTCGGGCCGGTCCAGGTCGGCGGGCCGGGCCACGAACCGGACGTTGTCGCCGGCGTCGTAGATAGGCAGCCACTCCGGTGAGCCCGGGTCCCGGTCGGCGGTCAGGCCGGTCCAGATGGTGTTGTTGAACGTCGGCCCGGAGAACAGCGCGCCGTCCGTGCGGGCAAGCACGTTGTTCAGGCTAAGGAACGGCGCCTCGCCGCCGAACGACCCCAGGCTCTCGCCGAACACCACCAGCTTGGGCCGGTTGGCTTCCGGCCGCCGGCGGATCCGCGCGTCGACCGCCTCGAACAGCTCCTGCCCGGCGTGCCGGGCGTTCTCCTTGTCCACCAGGAATGACAGCCAGCTGGGCAGGAAGGAGTACTGCATGCTGACGATCGCGGTGTCGCCGTTGTACATGTACTCCAGCGCCGAGGCCTCCGCCTCGTTGAGCCAGCCGGTGCCGGTGGTGGTGGCCACCGCGACGACCGCCCGGTCCAGCCCGCCGGTGCGTTCCAGCTCCGCGGCCGCCAATTCGGCGGTCGCCGGAATCCCGTGCGCCGAGTGCAGACCGGCGTAGGCGCGGATCGGCTGGCTGGCCGGTGTGCCGTTGAACGCGGCCAGCTCGGCGACCGTCGGACCCGAAGAGACGAAGATCCGGCCCTGCTGCCCCAGCGACTCCCAGGACACCAGCGACTCCGGACCGCCGGAGCGCAGCGGCGTCGACGGTCGCGGGTTGTCCGGGCTCATCTCGTTGTTGACTGCGGCGAATGCGTTGTTCATCACCCGCATCGCACGGGTGAGCACCACGCCGTTGAGGATTGCGATCGTCAGCGCCACCAGCAGGGAGACCACCACCACCGCCGAGACCCGCGGCGGCGCAACGCGGTCGAGCTGACGGACCAGGAACCGGGTCAGCCGGCGGACCAGCTGACCAACCTCGACCAGCACGAACAGCACCACGATCGCGAGCAGGCCGGCCTGCAGGTAGTTGTACCAGGCCAGCCGCGGTACCCCGATCAGATCACGCAACTGGTTCTGCCAGATGTGCACCCAGACGATCATCGCGACGTGAATCACCGCACCGGCCACGATCAGCGCGACCCAGGCCTGGGGTGGCGCCGGCGGGCTGGAATCCTTCGATCGCAGGTAGCGGACCAGCCAGACCGCGAACACGCCCAGGCCGTAGCCGATCGCGCCGGACGCGCCGGTGACCACGCCCTGATACAGCGGGCCGCGGGGCAGCAGCGACGGCGTCATCGACAGCCAGATGAAGATCAGGCCGCCGACGGTGCCGCAGAACGTGTAACGCCTGATCCACCACGGTTTCTCGGCCGCGGTCGCCGGCGTGGGTTCTGCGGTGACCGGTGCCGGTTCGGCCATCCGGCCTCCTATCGATGCGAGAAGTTCGCCGGCCGCTTCTCGATGAACGCGGCCATCCCCTCGGTCTGGTCGTCGGTGGCCAGCGCCGAGTGGAACAGCCGCCGCTCGTAGAGCAGTCCCTCGGCCAGGCTGGCCTCGAACGCCCGGTTCACCGCCTCCTTGGCCATCCGGGCCGCCGACAACGACATCCCGGCGATGGTGTCGGCGACCTTCTTCGCCTCGGCCAGCAGGTCGTCGGCGGGCACCACCCGCGACACCAGCCCGGAGCGTTCGGCCTCGGCGGCGTCGATGGTGCGTCCGGTCAGGATCAGGTCCATCGCCTTGGCCTTACCGATCGCCCGGGTCAGCCGCTGCGACCCGCCCATGCCGGGCAGTACCCCGAGCTTGATCTCCGGCTGACCGAACTTCGCGGTGTCGGCGGCGATCAGCAGGTCGCACATCATCGCCAGCTCGCAGCCGCCGCCCAGGGCGTGACCGGCCACCGCGGCGATCGTCGGGGTGCGCACCGCGGCGAACTTTCCCCAGGCGGCGAAGAAGTCCGCCGCGAAGGCGTCCGAGAAGCTCAAATTCGCCATCTCCTTGATGTCCGCACCGGCGGCGAATGCCTTGGCCGACCCGGTGACGATGATCGCACCGATACCCGGGTCGTCGTCCAACTCCGCTGCGACCGTGGTGATCTCGCGCATCACCTGGCTGTTGAGCGCGTTGAGCGCCTGCGGCCGGTTCAGCGTGATGGTGCCCACCCGCCCGTCGCGTGCCACCAGGATCGTTTCGTAACTCATCGGCGTCGCTCCTTAAAACATCAGATCGGTTTCTGCGGGTACGAAATAGGCGTCGACGTCGGTGGTGGTCACCTGCGCCAGCTCGGCCGGTGACCAGCGCGGGTTGCGGTCCTTCTCCACCAACTGGGCGCGGATGCCCTCGACCAGGTCGTGTGAGCGCAGCGATGCGCACGAGACCCGGTACTCCTGGGTCAGCACGTCTTCCAGCGTGCCGAGCGCCTTGGCGCGCCGGATCGACTCGAGCGTCACCGACAGCGCGATCGGGGAGCGGGTCGCGATCAGCTCGGCCGCGCTGGTGGCCTCCGGCGCGCTGTGGGCGCGCAGTGCGCTGACGATCTCGGCCACGCTGTCGGGTGAGTAGCATTCGTCGATCCAGTCCCGCTGCGCGGCAAGCGTGCTCGCCGGCGGTTCGACGGCATGCGCGGCGATCGCGGCCGCGACACCGTCGGCGGTGATCGCGGCGGTGAACGCGTCCAGCCGGTCATGGGGCAGGTAGTGGTCGGCGAAGCCGAGCGCGATGGCGTCGGCGCCGGAGAACGGCGCGCCGGTGAGCGCCGCGTGCAGGCCCAGTGACCCGGGCGCCCTGGACAACAGGTAGGTGCCGCCGACGTCGGGGATGAACCCGATGCCGACCTCGGGCATCGCCATCTTGGTCTTGTCGGTGACGACCCGGGTGTTCGCGTGCGCGCCGACGCCGACCCCGCCGCCCATCACGATCCCGTCCATCAGCGAGACGTACGGCTTGGCGAACCGGCCGATCTGCGCGTTGAGCAGATACTCGTCGTGCCAGAACCGGCGCGCGTCGACGCCGCCGGCCTTGGCGCTGTGGTAGATCGCCACCACGTCACCGCCGGCGCAGAGCCCGCGCTCGCCGGCACCGGCGAGCACCACCGCGCGCACGTCGTCGGCGGACTCCCAGCTGCCGAGCGCGGCTCGCAGCAGGTCGACCATGGTCTGGGTCAGCGAGTTGATGGCCGTCGGCCGGTTCAGGGTCAGCCGGCCGACGCCGTCTTCGACGCTGGTCAGGACGGTATCGGAGCCAAGTTCGGATGCAACCGGCACGCCTGGTTCCCCCTTCCTCGGTGCTTCTTCGGTGCTGGTGCCCGGCATCGGCCGGGATGCACAGCAATCTAGATCGCTACCCACTTCGGGGTGTCCGCGGGTAGCATTCGGCGTTGAACGTCCACCACCCGGGAACCCCCGGCGGTGTCAGATCGTTGAACAGGTGTTCATACGCCTCGTGTCAGGAAAAACTAGAGAGGATCGGGACGGTGCGGGAGACCAGGAACCCGGTGTTTCGTTCGTTGCCCAAGCCCCAGCAGCGCGGAGTTCAGCAGCCGCAACCGGGCTATGGCTACCAGGGCTACCAGGGCTACCAGCCCCCTCAGGGCTACCACCAGGTGGCGCCGTACACCGCCCCGCCGATCAGCCGGCCGCTGACCATCGACGACGTCGTCACCAAGACCGGCATCACGCTGGGCGTGCTGAGTCTGGCCGCGGTCTTCGCCTACCTGGCGGTGTCGGCCGATGCGGCACTCGCCGGTCCGCTCGTCTTCGGCGGCGGATTCGGCGGGCTGGCCCTGGTGATGTTCGCCGTCTTCGGGCGCAAGCAGGACAGCAAGGCGCTGGTGCTGAGCTACGCGGTGCTGGAGGGCCTGTTCCTCGGCGCGGTCTCCTTCCTGCTGACCAGGTTGGTGGTGCTGAGCAGCAACGCGGGTTCGATGATCGGCCAGGCAATCCTCGGCACGCTCGGCGTGTTCGCCGGGATGCTGGTGGTCTACAAGACCGGCGCCATCCGGGTCACCCCGAAGGCCACCCGGATGGCGTTCGCCATGATGGTCGGGGCGTTCGTGCTGATGATCGGCAGCTTCGTGCTGGGCCGGCTGGGCATCGGCGGCGCCGCCGGCCCGCTGCGCACCGGGGGCCCGTGGGCGATCGTGTTCTCGCTCGCGGGCATCGCGCTCGCCGCGTACATGTTCCTGATCGACTTCGACGCCGCCGACCAGCTGATCCGTGCCGGGGCACCCGAGCGGGCGGCGTGGGGCATCGCGCTGGGGCTGACCGTGACGCTGGTCTGGCTCTACCTGGAGATCCTGCGGCTGCTCAGCTACCTGCAGAACGATTAGCCGCGTTTTGCGTTGACTCTGCGCTGGTGGCGCCTGCCACTCGAACTTCTGCGCCACCAACGCAGAGTCAACGGTTGTCGGCGGTCGCTGGCAGCATGCGCGCATGGAACCATTCGTCGGCAGCGAGGCGGTGGCCGCGGGCACGCTGACCCGCCACGAGTTGCGCCGGCACTACCGGGCCATCATGCCCAACGTCTACCTGGCCAAACGGGTGCAGCCGTCGTTGCGT
Source organism: Mycobacterium sp. TH-M15 (assembly GCF_057473705.1). NCBI lineage: Bacteria > Bacillati > Actinomycetota > Actinomycetes > Mycobacteriales > Mycobacteriaceae > Mycobacterium > Mycobacterium sp. TH-M15. The sequence goes on from NZ_JBYCLB010000343.1 coordinate 4,881, forward strand.
CACCGGACCGTCGCCGCCTGGCTGTGGTCGGGACGCGAGGCCGTGATGGCCGGCTTGGCCGCGTCGGCGCTGCACGGCGCGAAGTGGGTCGACGACGACACGCCACTCGAGTTGATCTGGGCTAATGCCAGGACGCC
>NZ_JBYCLB010000344.1:0-12699 GCF_057473705.1 Mycobacterium sp. TH-M15
GCCGCGCCTCAGGCTGCAACGCCGAGCGCGGCGGCAAGTTCGGCCAGCTCCACCCTGTTCGGCATCCCGGTACCGCAGTCGCTGCTGGACGGCTTGGGGACCGCCAACACCCTGGACGCTCCCATCTCGTTCGCCGCGGCGATGGTTCGTACCGCCGCCAACTCCAGCGCAGCCGGCATGATCGCGTTCAGGCTCTTCGCCGACGCCGCCATGTACTCCCCGCTGATGGGACTGGCCAGCGCGACGGCGCCGGTCACGTTCGGAGCGGCACCGTCGGCGGGACTGGCCGGCTCGCCGGTACTCGCCGGTGTCGGCACGGCGGGTCCGGTGGGGCCGTTGTCGGTGCCGCCGGCGTGGGCGGAGACGGCACCGGCGGCCGCGGCCACCGAAGATCCGGTGTGGTTGTCGGACGCCGAGGCGGCGTTGGAGGCGGACACGGTCGGCCTCCAGCCCACGGCGGGGGTAGGGCCGATGGCCGGGCTGGCCGGCGCGGCGGCCGCCGGGATGATCGGGCGCCCCATCGTCAGCAACATGTTGCGGGTCGCGCCGAAACGTTTCAAGATGCCCCGTCATTCCGCCGGTGGGTAGCTGCGGTCCGTCGGCCGGGCTGGCCCCGAGGAATCCGTCACGAGGGAGCGTTATGTCCGTTGGTTCCGCGACGACAGTGAAAGTTAGCGAATGGTGATGCTGGATTTCGCGGCGCTGCCACCCGAGGTGAATTCGACCAGGATGTACACCGGTCCGGGGTCGGGGCCGATGATGGCGGCCGCGACGGCCTGGGATGCGGCCGGTGCGCAGTGGGAGTCGTTCGTGGCGCGCTATCTGACCGAGTTGGCGAGTCTGGAGGGTCTGTTCTGGTCTGGTCCGGCCGCGGTCGCGATGGCCGCTGCGGTGGCACCGTTCGTGGCGTGGGCCAACGGCATCGCCGTCCACGTCGAGCAGGTGGCCAGTCAGGCCCGTGTCGCCGCGGCCGCCTACGAGGCGGCGCACGCGGCGACCGTGCCGCCGGCCGCGGTGGCGGCCAACCGCGCACTGCTGGCGACGCTGGTGGCGACCAACTTCGTCGGACAGAACACGCCGGCGATCGCCGCCACCGAGGCGTTGTATTCGGAGATGTGGGCTCAAGACGCCGCGGCCATGTACAGCTACGCCGGATCCGCGTTGCCCGCGACGGCCATATTGAAGCCGGTTGCGGCGCCGCCGCAGGTCACCACTCCCGGCGCACAATCCAACCCGACCGCCCAAAAGACAGACCCGCTGGCACAGGTGATGTCGGCCGTTCCACAGCACGGCATCTCGACGGGGTCGAGTTCGACACATGCCGCAGTGTCGTCCGGATCGAACTCGGCTGTTTCCACGGCGACTGCAGGTTCTCCCACAGCGACTACGGGTTCGTCGGCGTCGTCGCAGTACTATTACATCACCAATTGGCAGACGTTTGAAAAGTTTTACAATATTTTCAATACGGCCATCAACAAGAATTTCTATAACGGCGGCGTCACGTTGGGCGATCAGCTTGATTACAACGTTACGATTCCCAAATGGTTCAGCCATATGACCATGCCGAGGACGCCGCCGTTCCTCTATGCAGGCGAAGCCGACGCCCTGAGTTTCTTGGGCGGAAACGGTACGACACTGGCCGGCACGGGCAAGGCGGCGTCGGTGGGAACACTGTCGGTTCCTCGGAGCTGGGCGTCTGCCTCGTCACCCGGTCAGTCCGTCGGTGTGGCAGACGACGTCTCCGGATCGCAGTCGACGGAGACAGCGCGGGGTGTTCTGGCCAATTCGGCGACGCCCACGCCGTACCAGCCGCCGTCTCTGGGTCCGATGGGGTCCCCGGGGCAACGCGACACCAGCAACGCCGTCCTCCGCATGCGGGATCGCCGCTTCCGGATGCCCCGGCCGGCTGTCGGCGGATAGCGACGGGGTGCGCATGCTGGATTTCGGGCTGATGCCGCCGGAGGTGACGTCGGCGGAGCTCTACGCGGGCCCCGGATCGGCGCCGATGATGGCGGTCGCGAGCGGCTGGAATGCGATTGCGGCGGGGCTGAATCAGTTCCTCCACGAATACCTGTCGATAATCGCCGAGCTGCAGAGCGAGGTCTGGGCGGGCCGCGCCGCGGAGGCGATGGCCGCCGGGGCGGCACTGTTCGCGGACTGGGCGGAATCGACGGCCACCGTGGCCGCGCAGACGGCCGGTCAGGCCCGAGCGGCCGCGGCCGCCTTCGAGACGGCGCATGCGACGATTACCCCGCCGGCCGCGGTGGCGGCCAACCGGGCGCTGTTGGCGCATCTGGTCGCGACGAACGTTTTGGGGCAGAACACGGCACGGATCGCGACGGTCGAGGCGGAGCACCAGGCGATGTGGGCGAACAACACCCACGCGTTGTACGGCTACGCGGCGGCGTCGTCGATGGCGACGCAGCTGTCGCTGGTCACCCAGCCTCCGCAGACCACCAACCCGGCCGGAGCATCCGTGGCCGCGGCCAGCTCCGCCACCGGCTCGGGCGCGTCGCATCTACAGGCCCTATCGCAGCTGCTCTCAACTGTGCCGCAACAGCTCTCGGCCGCAGCGGCACCGAGTTCGGGCGCATCCGCACCCGTCGGCATACCGATACCGCAATCGTTCGTCAAGTTTCTGGAAGATATCAACTCCGCGACCGGAATCCCGGACATCTGGATTTTGGAGTCGATGCGTGATGTCGGAGCGGTCGGCAGCGCCATCCTGAACGTTGCGGGCTACTTTACCGATGCGTCGGCTTTCACGCCGCCCGGCCTGGCCGCGGCGACGTCGCCGGCCGGACTCGCCGGATCGACGGCCGGGGACGGTGTTGGAAGGGTGGTTCGTGCCAGCGTCGGGGAGGCGACCGCGATGGGCCGGTTGTCCGCGCCGTCGGCGTGGGCGGAGGTGACTCCGGTGGCTGCGGTCAACGAGCAGTGGCTGTCGTCGGCGACCAGCGGGGCGGCGCCGCGGGTGAGCGTGGCCGGCACCGGGCCGGCGGCGGCCATGGGACCGATGGTCGCGGCGGCAGGCGCGGCCGCGGCCCGCAAAGCTTCGCGTCCCAGTGTCAGCGCGATCTTGCAGACCCCGCCGCCCCGGTACCAGATGCCCCGTCCGTCCTCCGGTGGATAGCCGTCACCGGGCCGGACCGGTCCCTGAGCGATGGGTCCGGGGCGATGTCATCGCGATCTTCCGGGAGCGGAGACCGGTGAGCCGTGGGTCGCTAAGGTTCGCAAAAGCGAGTTGTGACGCAGTCGGCGTAGTCGACCGATCAAGGAAGGTCAACATGGGGCTATGTCCGCCACGCTGGCTGGCGGCGACGTTCGTGACCGGGTCACTGTCGGTGGCACTTATCATCCCGGCGCAGGCCGACCCACCACCAGGCGACGATCCCTCCGCCTACGCCGCGGCGCACGGTGCCGAGATATGTGACTTCATCGCTCGGGATCCGGTTGGGCGGGAGGTTGTCCTGCTGTTGAAGAAGATCGTCGACGAGACCGGGATGCCCGTCGGCGATGCCAGCATCGCGGTAGGAGATGCAGTCAAGGCGCACTGCCCGCAATACCTGCCGCTGCTGGAAGAGATGGCACGCCCACCGCTGTGGTGATCGGCGTTCTGCACGTATGGGCAGAAGCCGGCGGCGAGACGCGGGGGTCGACGACCGACGTGGCGGTCGGGTAGCGGCGCTCGCCGTCGAACCCGTGGCAGGCTGGCCGGATGGTGTTCTCCTTCGCAGAGCTTGCGATCCCGGTGGTGGCTGCGCCGATGGCCGGCGGCCCGAGCACGGCGGAGCTCGCCGCCGCGGTGTCCAACGCGGGCGGGCTGGGTTTTGTCGCCGGCGGGTACCTGACCCCACGGCAGTTGGCCGGCGAGATCGACGCGGCGCGGAATTTGACCAGGGGGCCGATCGGCGTCAATCTGTTTGTGCCCCAACCGAGTGTGGCTGACATCGCGGAGTTGGACGAGTACGCAGAACACCTGGAACCATTCGCCTGCTATTACGGTGTCCACGTGGGTCTACCCCACCGGGGCGATGACCACCGCTGGCCGGAGAAGCTGGCCGTGGTTGCCGATGTTCGCCCGACGGTGGTGTCGTTCACGTTCGGTGCACCGCCGGCGGCGGTGCTGGACACCTTGCGCGACTTGCGCATCTCGACCCTGGTCACGGTGACGTCGGTGTATGAGGCCGACGTCGCCGTCGCGCACGGTGCCGACGGCCTGATCGTGCAGGGTCCCGGTGCGGGCGGGCATCGCGGCACCTTCGCCCCGGAGGTACCGCCCGGCACCGAGTCGCTGGGCGAACTGCTGCAGGCGATCGGTGCGGCCCACGCCGGTGTGCCGCTGGTTGCCACCGGCGGTCTCGGCACCGGCGCCGACGTCGCCGGGGTGCTGCGACGCGGCGCGGTGGCCGCCCAGGTGGGCACCGCGCTGCTGCTGGCCGACGAGGCCGGCACCGACCCGGTGCACCGGTCGGCACTGCAGCACGGCGAATTCGGCGGCACCGTTGTGACCAGTGCGTTCTCCGGGCGGCACGGGCGCTGCCTGGAGAACGATTTCACCCGTGCCCTCGACGACGTGGCGCCGCTGGGATATCCCGAGGTCCACTACCTGACAGCGCCGATCCAAGCCGGGGCGCTCGCGGTGGCTGACCCGCACGGGGTCAGCCTGTGGGCCGGAACCGGTTACCGAGCTGCCCGGCCCGGGCCGGCCGGTGAGATCGTCGTGGAATTGGCCGCAGGCTGAGCCAAGCAGACTTCGGCCACCGCTTCGCCGGTCAATCCCGGGCCATACCAGACATCGCCACGGAGGCGTTACGGCACAAGGGCATTAGGCATTTTCGGGGCAGTATATTGCCCGCGCGACCGCTACGAAGTGGGCGCTCTGCAAAAGCGGCAAGCCAGGGTAGGTGTTCCGGACCCCGTCGACGGCTTCGCGGGTACTGTGCCCACTCCGGATATGCGCACAGGCGGCCATGGCGGTGTTCACCGCGTCGGGGCCGAGGTACCCGAGGCCGAGGTGGTCTATCGCCCTGAGGAACGTGTCGTCGGATGCTTGAGCGACATAAACATACGGGTCAGGGGGCTCGGCTCGGGCCGGCGCAGCCGTGCCAAGCGCAGCCGCCGCGCCGGCTGAAACCGCCAGGAGCTGCGCAGCGCGCACCGTCCTGTTGGCGTTCAGGAGTGCGCGGCGCGGCGGGGTTTTCACCGGAACCGATGCTTCTTCTGGCACCTTCGTCACCTCGTCTGCTCACTGGCCTGTCCAGTGCGGCTTGCTCCCGGGCCGCACTCGCTCTCACCCGTGACGCTAGATGTGTCCGCCGGATCTGCACAGGGCCAACAGGCAAGCTTCGCAGTAGGTTTCAGACCCGTTCACTCGTCGTTCACCGGGTTGTCCGCAGCACTGCGCCGCTGGTTCCTCGTCTGACTACTACCGGGCGCCGTTGGCTGCTGAACCCGCCGGGCGCGCGGCCCCCAATGGTCGGCTCCGCGGCGCGTTCGGTTCCATCGCCGGATACCCTTTGTGTGGCGGTGTCGGATGCGCGAGGATGTCAGCATGCGCTGCCAGGTGGTCCGGGAAACGTTGTCGGCACTGCTCGACGGCGAGCGCCAGGACGTGCCGGCTCGGGGTGTCGACGCCCACCTGGAATCCTGCCGCAACTGCCGCAACTGGCTGATCGGCGCGGCGGCGCAAGCCCGCTGGCTGGCCTCGGCCGACGTCGGCGTCGATGACGGGCCCGACCTGGCCGAGCAGATCCTGGCCGCCGCCGGCGTCACCCCGGATCCGGCGCGCCGTCGCCTCCCCTGGCCGGCCTGCTGGCGGGCGGCGTTGATCGTCGTCGGGGCGTTCCAGGTGCTGGTGGCGTCGGCGCAGATCAGCGGGATGGACTTCGGGATGGTGTCGGCGCACGGGCACGGCGCGGCGACCGGCGCCCATCTGCTGCACGAGTCCACCGCCTGGCTGCTGGCGCTGGGCGGCGCGATGATCGCCGCGGGGATCTGGACCGTCGCCGCCCCCGGGGTGGCCGCCATCACCGGGGTGTTCGCCCTGGCATTGCTGGGTTACGTCGCCGCCGACGCGCACAGCGGCCAGGTGACCGTGGCCCGGGTGGCGAGTCATCTGCCGGTGCTGGCCGGTCTGGTATTCGCACTGCTGGTGGCGCGCGACCGGTCCGGGTCCCGCGGTTCGCGGCCGGTGCCGGAGGCCCCGGGCGAGCGCCGGCCGGCCGATGAGCCCCGGCGGCGCCGGACGCACCTGCGGCCGGTGAACCGGTCCAGCCTCGCTACGACGATGCGTCGTAGACGCGCCGGGCGGGCACCGTTAAGGTTTGGGTTCATGGCCGGAGGCAGTGGCGACGACGCGGTCACCGCGCTGGCCGTGGCGGCCGGCCGCGGCGACACCGCCGCCCTGTCGGCGTTCATCAAAGCCACCCAGCACGACGTGTGGCGGTTCGTGGCGTACCTCTGCGACGGCGCCAGCGCCGACGATCTGACCCAGGAGACCTTTCTCCGTGCGATCGGCGCCGTCGGCCGGTTCTCCGGCCGGTCCAGTGCCCGGACCTGGCTGCTGTCGATCGCACGCCGGGTGGTCGCCGACCACATCCGCTACCTGCAGTCCCGGCCCCGGGTGGCCGACGGCGCCGACCCGGAGCAACTGCGCACCCGGGAACGCCCGGCGCGGGGCTTCGAAGACCTGGTGGAAGTGACGATGTTGATCGCCGGGCTCACCGCCGAGCAGCGGGAGGCGCTGCTGTTGACCCAGCTGTTCGGCCTGTCCTACAAGGACGCGGCGACGGTCTGCGGCTGCGCGGTGGGCACCATCCGGTCCCGGGTCGCCCGGGCGCGTGACGCGCTGCTAGCCGACCCGGAGGTCGACGACCTGACCGGGTGAGGCACCCCGACCGGCTTCCGTGGGACGATGGTGGCATCACGTGAGACCTCAGGGGAGAACTGTGTCGACGCGACGTTGGCTGCGGGTGGCCGTTGTTGTGGGAGCAACAACGCTGGTGCTGGTCGCCAGCTGCACGTTGCGCTCGACCAGCTCGCTCCGGCAAGGCGTCCCGCCGCCGGCCGGTGACCCGGTGCCGCCGGTGGACACCCATGGGACCAAGGGCCGTCCCGCCGACCAGTTGCACGACTGGGCGGCGGCTCGGGCTCCGGCGCTGCGGATGCCGGTCACCGCGCTGGAGGCCTACGCCTATGCCGCCCGGGTGGCCGAGGTGGAGAACCCCAACTGCCACATCGGCTGGACCACGCTGGCCGGCATCGGGCAGATCGAAAGCCATCACGGGACCTACAGCCACGCCACGTTGAAGCGCAACGGCGACGTCGACCCGCCGATCCGGGGGGTGCGGTTGGACGGTTCCGGCGGCACCGTGCGCATCGTCGAGGACGGGCAGGTCGAGCAGGTGGACGGAGACGGTGTCGTCCGGGCGATGGGGCCGATGCAGTTCATCCCGGAGACCTGGCGGCTCTACGGGGTCGACGCCAACAACGACGGCGTCATCAGCCCGGACAACATCGACGACGCCGCGCTCTCGGCGGCGGGTTATTTATGCTGGCGGGGAAAGGATCTGGCCACCCCGGAGGGCTGGCTCACCGCGCTGACCGCCTACAACGACTCGGAGGTCTACGCGCGCGCCGTCCGCGATTGGGCTACCGCGTACGCCGCGGGCCACTCGCTGTGACAGCGGTCTTCGCCGATTAGGCTGCCGACAAGCCGACAATGGCCCGGACAGCGACCACCATCACAAGGAGAATCCAGTGCCCATCATCGAGCAGGTCGGAGCCCGCGAGATCCTCGACTCCCGCGGCAACCCGACGGTCGAGGTCGAGGTGGCGCTCGGCGACGGAACGTTCGCCCGGGCCGCGGTGCCGTCCGGCGCGTCGACCGGTGAACACGAAGCCGTCGAACTGCGCGACGGCGACACCCGCTACGGCGGCAAGGGTGTCCGCAACGCCGTGCAGGCGGTGCTCGACGAGATCGCACCGGTCGTGATCGGGATGAGCGCCGACGACCAGCGGCTGGTCGACCAGGAGCTGGTCGACCTGGACGGCACGCCGGACAAGTCCCGGCTGGGTGCGAACGCGATGCTCGGCGTGTCGTTGGCGGTGGCCAAGGCGGCGGCGGACTCGGTCGAGCTGCCGCTCTTCCGTTACCTGGGCGGCCCGAACGCACACATCCTGCCGGTGCCGATGATGAACATCCTCAACGGCGGCGCGCACGCCGACACCGATGTCGACATCCAGGAGTTCATGGTGGCGCCGATCGGTGCGCCGAACTTCGCCGAGGCGCTGCGCTGGGGCGCCGAGGTGTATCACGCGCTCAAGTCGGTGCTCCATAAGCAGGGCCTGTCCACCGGTCTGGGCGACGAGGGCGGCTTCGCCCCCAACGTGGCGGGCACCGCCGCGGCCCTCGACCTGATCACCACCGCGATCGAGGCGGCCGGCCTCAAGCCCGGGGTCGACGTCGCGCTGGCCCTGGACGCGGCGGCCACCGAGTTCTACGGCGAGTCCGGCTACCGCTTCGAGAAGCAGACCCGAAGCGCGGCCCAGATGACCGAGTTCTACGCCGGGTTGCTCGGCGCCTATCCGCTGGTGTCGCTGGAAGACCCGCTGTCCGAAGATGATTGGGACGGCTGGGTGCAGCTGACCGGCGAGCTCGGCGACCGGGTGCAGATCGTCGGTGATGACTTGTTCGTCACCAACCCCGAGCGTCTGGAGGAGGGCATCGACAAGGGCGCGGCCAATGCCCTGCTGGTCAAGGTCAATCAGATCGGCACGCTCACCGAGACACTGGACGCGGTGACGCTGGCCCACCACAGCGGTTACCGCACGATGATCAGCCATCGCAGCGGCGAGACCGAGGACACCACGATCGCCGACCTGGCGGTGGCGGTGGGCAGCGGTCAGATCAAGACCGGCGCACCGGCCCGCAGCGAGCGGGTGGCCAAGTACAACCAGCTGCTGCGAATCGAGCAGACCCTCGGCGATGCCGCACGATACGCCGGCGACCTGGCGTTCCCGCGGTACTCGCCGTCGGCCGGGTAGCGGACCACCCGAACCGCGACGACCGATGCCCGATCCGAAACGCCCCAACCAGAAACGGCGCTCAGCCGCTTCCCGGCCGGGCCACGGCGGCCGGGCCGGCCGAGCGCATCCGCGTCGATCGTCGGCACCGCGGCGAGGGCCCAGCGCATCCCGGGGGGTGGTCGAGCAGGCGGTGCGGCCGGTCAGGCAGGCGATCACGCTTGCCGCGGAGCGGCGTTCCGAACTGCGGGTCGGCTTCACCGCCCGGCGCGCGGTGATTCTGGCGGCGGTGGTGTGCGTGCTGACGTTGACCGTCGCCGGCCCGGTGCGGACGTTCTTCGCCCAGCATGCCGAGCTCAAGCAGCAGGCCAAGGTCGAGGCGAACCTACGACGGCAGATCGCCGAGCTCAAGAAGCAGAAGGCGAACTTGGCCGACCCGGCCTACATCAAGGCCCGGGCCCGTGAACGACTCGGTTTCGTCATGCCCGGCGAGACCCCCTATCAGGTTCAGCTGCCGCCCGGCGTCCAGGTGCCGGCCCAGCCGGGCGAGCAACCGGCGACCACCCCCGGCGGCGACCCCTGGTACACCGCGCTGTGGCGCACCATCGCCGACACCCCGCACGGCCCGCCGCCGGCTCCGGAGCCGGCCAACGTGCCCGCTCCGGCTCCGCCCGTTCCGGCCCCGCCCGGTGGTTGACCTGGCCGACCTCGACGCGGTCCGCGGTCAGCTGGGCCGAGAGCCGCGTGGGGTGCTCGAGATTGCCTACCGGTGCCCGAACGGCGAGCCCGCGGTGGTCAAGACCGCGCCGAGACTGGCTGACGGCACGCCGTTCCCGACGTTGTACTACCTGACCCACCCGTCGCTGACCGCGGCCGCGAGCCGACTGGAGTCCGCCGGTGTGATGGTGCAGATGGCGGAGCGGCTGCGGGGCGACCCGGTGCTGGCCGCCGCCTACCAGCGGGCGCACCGGCGCTACCTGGCCGAACGGGACGCGATCGAACCGCTGGGAACGTCGGCCACCGCCGGCGGCATGCCCGACCGGGTCAAGTGCCTGCACGCGCTGATCGCGCACTCGCTGGCCAAGGGTCGCGGCGTCAACCCGTTCGGCGACGAGGCGCTGGCGCTGTTGGCCGTCGAGCCGGCGATGGCCGGAATCCTGGTGCGAGAGGAGTGGACGTGAGCCGCGATACGGTGGCCGGAATCGACTGCGGTACCAACTCGATTCGGTTGTTGATCGCCGAGCCGGAGCGGGGCCGGCTGCGCGACGTGCACCGCGAGATGCGGATCGTCCGGCTGGGGCAGGGAATCGACGCGACCGGCGAGTTCGCGCCGGAGGCGCTGGACCGAACCCGGGCGGCGTTGGCCGACTATGCCGGACTGTTGGCCGCCAACGACGTTGTCCGGGTGCGGATGGTGGCCACCTCGGCGGCCCGTGACGCCGGGAACCGGGACGCGTTCTTCGCGATGACGGCCGAGGTGCTCGGCTCGGTGATCCCCGGTGCGGTGGCCGAGGTAATCACCGGCGCGGAGGAGGCGGCACTCTCCTTCGCCGGCGCGGTCGGCGAACTCGCCGAGGCCGAGGCGCCGTTCGTCGTCGTCGATCTCGGCGGCGGATCCACCGAGATCGTGCTCGGCGACCCGGTGAGCGGGGTGGCGAACAGCTTCTCGGCCGACGTCGGGTGCGTCCGGCTCACCGAGCGCTGCCTGCACACCGACCCGCCCACGGCAGCCGAGGTGACGACCGCGCGGCGCGTGGTGCGCGAGCAGCTGGACCCGGCGCTGCGGACGGTCCCGGTCGAGCGGGCGCGCACCTGGGTGGGGGTGGCCGGGACGATGACCACGCTGGGCGCCCTGGTGAAAGGCCTGACGACGTATGACCCCGCGGCCATTCATCTTTCCCGGATCGACTGCGATCGGGTGGTCGAGGTCTGTGACCGGGTGATCGCCATGTCGCGCGCCGAGCGGGCGGCGCTGGGGCCGATGCACCCGGGACGGGCCGACGTGATCGGTGGGGGAGCGATCCTGGTGCAGGAGCTGGCCGGTGTCTTGGCCGACCGCGCCGGCATCCGCGAACTGATCGTCAGCGAGCACGACATCCTGGACGGGATCGCCCTGTCGATCGTGAGTTGACCAACGGAGCGTTCAGGATTCGGCGAGCAGCCCGGAGATGCCCGCAGCGTCGGGCACGATGTGGGTGATGTCGGCCAGGTCGCTGAACGCTCGGTCGGCGGAGACCAGAGCCGTTGCGCCGGACTGGCAGGCGGCCGCCGCGAGGACGGCGTCGAAGGCCCCGAGCGCCGGTATCGTCTCGAACAGCGTCAGGCCGCGATGCAGATGATCGTTGGTGATGCTCAGCAACGGCGAGAGCAGTTCGGCGTAGGCGCGGCCGATCGCCGCTGCGTCGCTGCGGTCGCGCCGCCGGGAACGAACATGGACGAACTCCTGGATCACCTCGGGGGTGGTCGTAGCTTCGATACGTTCGTCCGCGATCGCCGATATCAGGTCTCGACAGGAATCTCGGAGCAGGTGGTCGGCGCCCTTCGCGTAGCTGAGAACCGTCGTGTCGAGCACGATCATCGCCGGTCTGCCCGCAGGTCGTCCAGCTCGTTCCTCAGGTCACCAGGATCGGGGACCGGCATATCCGGGGCATCGAGGATTCGCTGCCCCGCGGTCCGGCGCCGGTCACGCGGACTTGTGACGCCCCGGTCGATGGCTTCCCGCACGACGGTCGCCACCGAGACTCCGCGTTCCCGCGCTATCGCGGTGATCCGCCGGTGCCGCTCATCGTCGAGCAGGATCTGGAGTCGGTGCTCCAAAGGGGGCATGCACATACATTAGCATGCTGTACTTCGGTCTCCGGTCACACCTCGAACCGATAGCCCATTCCGGCCTCGGTGAGCAGATGCCTGGGGCGCGACGGGTCGTCCTCGAGTTTGCGGCGCAGCTGCGCCAGATACACCCGCAGGTAGTGGGTCTCCTTCGCATACCCCGGACCCCACACCTGGGTGAGCAACTCGTCGCGGCCGACCAGCCTGCCGCGGTTGCGGGCCAGCATCTCCAACATCCCCCACTCGGTCGGGGTCAGGTGCACCTCGGCGCCGTTCTTCGTCACCTACTTGGCGGCCAGATCCACGGTGAACGACGACGTCTCGACGATCGGCTGGTCGGTCTCGGAGGCCGCCGCGTTGCGGCGCACCGCGGCCCGCAGCCGGGCCAGGAACTCGTCCATGCCGAACGGCTTGGTCACGTAGTCGTCGGCACCGGCGTCCAGCGCCTCGACCTTGTCCGCCGAATCGGTGCGCGCCGACAACACGATCACCGGGGCGTTCAGCCAGCCGCGCAACCCGGCCAGCACCTCGACCCCGGAGATGTCCGGCAGGCCCAGATCGAGGATGACCACATCCGGGGTGCGCTCGGCGGCGGCGCGCAGTGCCCCGGCGCCGGTCGACGCGGTGACCACGTCGTATCCGCGTACCGAAAGGTTGATCTTCAGCGCCCGCAGCATCTGCGGCTCGTCGTCGACCACCAGGACCCGAGTCATCGGAGTGCTGCGCATCGCATCGTCGTCGCGAGTCACTGGTGTCGCTCCTCGTCCGGGGCGGCCAGATCGACCTCGATGGTGAGCCCGCCGCCCGGGGTGTCGGTGGCCCGGATGGTGCCGCCCATCGCCT
>NZ_JBYCLB010000345.1:0-6141 GCF_057473705.1 Mycobacterium sp. TH-M15
GCAGATGTGGGCCCAGGACGTCACGATGATGCACGGCTACCCGGCCTCCTCGACGGCCGCATCGAAGCTCGCGCCGTTCAGCCAGGCGCCGGCGGTCGCGAATCCGACCGCCGCGGCGGCCCAGCCGGGTGCGGCGGCCGCGCAACCGGCTGCCGCGACCGCCGCTCAAGCCGCCCAGGCCATCCCAACCGCCTCGCTCGGGTTGGACGCCTTCAACAGCACGGTGAGCTCCACCAGCGGAGCGGCGTCGGTCAGCAGTTCGTCGGTCGGCGGGGCGAACATCGCGACGACGAACCACTCGATCGCGGTCAACGCCGAGCGCGACGCGCATCAGGGACTCGGTCCGTTCCTGGGGCTCGGGCCGCTGCCGCAGCCGCCGGCGGCGCCGCCGCCGGAGCTGCCGCCGACCGCCGGCGTCGGCGGACCGGTCGCGTCGGCAGCGATGGGCCAGGCCACCCTGGTCAACCGGCTGTCGGTGCCACAGGCCTGGGCCGCCACCACCGCACCGGCGACCGGCGCGGCGACGTCGGCCGTTCCGGCGGCGAGCCCGGTCGCCGCCGCGGGCGTCCCGGCCGCGGTCTCACCGGGGATGTTCGGCGAGGCGATGCTCGGCTCGAGGGCCGGCCGCGGCGTCAACACCGCCGCGGCCAAGCTGCGCCGGCCCAGCGTGGTACCGCGCTCACCGGCAGCGGGCTGATGAACGGGCGATTCGGCGTAGCATCGGTACCGACGATGAAGCTCGTCGAAACCGCCACCGGGCTAATGGCTTCTACCTACGCAGACGGTGGAAGGTAGGTGCGAGACCATGACATCGTTCACCAGCATCCTCTTCCCGGACTCCGAAGCGGCCACCGAACCGCCGGCGGCACCGGATTGCCTGTCCGATCTGCACCTGGATCAGGTCATCGACGCGGTGACCAGCGCGGAACCCGGCGACGGCCTGAAGGGATTCTTCTACGCTCCGCTGCACGACGTCGCCGGGGTAACCTACCGCCACGAGGTGTTCCGCGATCTGGAACGTGACGAACTGCGCCGGCCGATCGACGATTTCGTCGCCGCCATGCGCACCGTGCGGCAGCGCTACCACCAGGCGAAGACGCTCTTCCACCCGCTGCAGCGCCAGGGCTGGCTCGTCTACGCCGTGCAGGCGTACTGCGCGGCGGTGTCGACGCTGAGCGACGCGTTCACCCGGGTCGAGAAGACCTCGCGTGGCCTGCGCGATTTCGCCGACCATGTCCGTCGCTACGCCGACGGCGCCACGTTCCGAAAGCTGCAGGTCGACGCCCAGACCGTGCAGGGCGATCTGCACCGGGTGCGCTATGCCGTGCACATCCAGGGGCTGCGGGTCCACGTCGAGAAGTTCACCGGCCAAACCGATTACAGCCTTGCGGTGGCCGAGACGTTCGCGCGGTTCGCCACCGACGCAGCCAAGGATTACCACGTCCGGATCCCCGACGCAGCCGAGATGGATCACGTCGAAGAGCAGATCCTCGACCGGGTGGCCAAACTGTACCCGCGGCCGTTCGCCCAGCTGGCCGGGTTCTGCACCCGCCACCAGCACTTCGTCGACCCGGTCATCTCCCGGTTCGACCGGGAGATCCGGTTCTACCTGAGCTACCTGACCTTCATCGCGCCGTTCACCGCGGCCGGGCTGCGGTTCAGCTACCCCGAGGTCACCGTCGAACCGGGTGTCGTCCGCGCCGACGGGGCGTTCGACCTCAGCCTGGCGCTCAAGTCCGTCGGCGACGGCGCTCCGGTCGTCTGCAACGACTTCCGGCTATCCGGCCCGGAACGGATCTTCGTGGTGACCGGGCCGAACCAGGGCGGCAAGACCACCGTCGCCCGGACCATCGGCCAATGCGTGTACCTGGCGGCGCTCGGCTGCCCGGTGCCCGCCACCCGGTCGGCATGCACCGTGCCGGACGCGGTCTACACCCACTTCGAGCGACAGGAGACCCTGGCCACCCTGCACGGCAAGCTCGACGACGAACTGGTACGCATCCACCAGATCCTGAGCCGGGCCACCGCGACGAGCGTGGTGGTGATGAACGAGAGCTTCGCCTCCACCACCGTCGACGACGCGGTGCTGATCGGCACCAGCGTGCTGAAGCAGATGATCGCGCTGGGCTGTGTCGCGGTCTACGTCACCTTCCTCGACGAGCTGGCCAGCCTGGATCCGGCGTGCGTCAGCATGGTCGGCGAGGTCGCCCACCATGATCCGACCCAACGGACGTTCCGGTTCACCCGCCGGCCACCGGACGGGCTGGCCTACGCCGCGGCCCTGGCGGCGAAGTACGGGGTGACCCACGACGCCTTGCGAGAGCGGGTCGACCGATGAAAGTCCGACTGCTGCACCCCGAGTGCGACATCGACCTGACACCCCGGCTGCCGTGGCGGATAACCGATCTCGTCGACGACGACCTGGAGCTGCCGCGGCTGTACCGGGCGATGGCGGGCGGTGACGCATTTCTGCTCGAGACGGTCAAGAAGGTGGTGCCGCTGTCGGTCACCGACCCCGACGTGATCGGCTACCGCCAGCGGGTGCTCGCCGACTGCCTGGCCCAGCGCGCGGTGGTCCGCCGGCTGTACGACATCGCCGTCGACGCCGCCGAGGTACGGCGCAAGGTCTTCCTCGGCGGGCTGCTCTCCCGCGATCCGGAGGCCATCCTGCGGCGCTCGGTGCGGGTGCTGGGGTACCTCATCGAGAACCTCAAACAGCTGCGCGCGCTGCGCGACGAACATGCCGATGCGTTCCGTTCCGCCGGCTTCCGGCAGTTGCTGACGATGTTCGCCGAGCAGCTCCCCGACGACTACCTGCAGCAGCTCGACCAGCAGCTCGCCGAGCTGAGCCTGCCCCGCGGAGTGCTGCTGTCGGCGCGCCTCGGCATCGGCAACAAGGGCGAGGACCACCTGCTGCACCAGCCACCCAGCCGCGGCTGGTGGGAGCGGCTGATCGGCGCCCACGAGGACGGCTACGAATTCGTGATCCCCGATCGTGACGAGGCCGGCGCGCAGGCCCTCACCGAGCTCGCCGGGCGCGCCGTCAACGACGTCGCCAACACCGTCACCCAGTCGGCGGACCACGTCCAGGGGTTCTTCCTGCGGCTGCGCAGCGAGCTCGCCTTCTACCTGGGCTGCGTGAACTTGCACGACCGGCTCACCGAACACGGCGTGCCGACCTGCTTCCCGACGCCGACCCCGATCGGCGAGCCGCGGTTCGGCTGCCGGGGCCTGCGCGATGTGGGGCTCTGCCTGACCACAGACAGGACGGTGACCGGCACCGACGTCGACGCCGACGGGAGATCGCTGATCATGGTCACCGGCGCCAACGAGGGCGGCAAGTCGACGTTCCTGCGCAGTGTCGGCACCGCGCAGGTGATGCTGCAGGCCGGCATGTTCGTCGCCGCCGAAGCACTGCACGCCGACGTCCGCACCGGCGTCTTCACCCATTTCAAACGGGAGGAGGACGCCACCATGACGCACGGCAAGCTCGACGAGGAACTGGCCCGGATGAGCACGATCGCCGACTTCATCGGGTCCGGAGCACTGCTGTTGTGCAACGAGTCGTTCGCGTCCACCAACGAGCGCGAGGGGTCGCAGATCGCCCGGGAGGTGACCTGCGCGATGATCGAGAGCGGGGTGAAAGTCGTCTTCGTCACCCACCTCTACGACCTGGCCCACCACCGGTACCAGCGAAACCAGGCCGCCGACCTGTTCCTGCGGGCCGAGCGGCGCGCCGACGGTGCGCGCACGTTCCGGCTGATCCCGGGTGAACCCGAACCGACCAGCTACGGGCAGGACTCCTACCGGCGGGTCTTCGGGATCAGCGTGTCCGATCAGCCGGCGTGGGCGCCGGGGGCGCGCACCACCAGCGGAACACCGGGGAAGTAGGCCGCCATCTCCGAGCGGGCCTTGCGCAGGGCCGCGGTGCCGTAGCCCTTCTTGCGCTGTTCGGGGTGGATCCAGATCCGCACGTTCACCTCGCCGTGGGCGAGGTCGCCGAAGACCATCCCCACTTTCTGCTCGCCGTCGAGCGCCACCAGCAACGCGGCGTCCTCGTCGTCGATCCGGGCCAGCACCGAGTGGATCTCGTCGTCGATGCCGCGGGCCGGTTGGCCGGACCCGTCGGCGCTGGCGCCGACATCCTCGGTCCGCAGCGCGAACAGGTCGCGGTCCGGGCCGCTGGCGAACGGCCGCAGGGTCAGCGTCTCGCCCAGGCTCGCCGGGCGCTCACCGAGGGTGAAGTCCAGCTGCGAGTTCAGGTCGTCGAGTTCGTCGGCGATCGTGGCGCGGGAATCCTTGGTGAGCTGGTGAAACGACATGCCCATGATCGCCTCACAGCCGAGCTGCGAGGTGCCGAGCAGCTCCGCGATCGCTGTGACCGCTCCGGCCCGGTCGTCGGAGTCGACGATCACGTCGAGCACCTCGTGCCGGCGCTCCATCGCTTTGAGCAGGGCATCGGTGATCTCACGGCGGGACACGGCACGGTCGACAGCGGTCATGCCAGCAAGCCTAGACCGACAGCGCTATTCCGGCAGGCGCAGCTCGGGCTTCTCCACCTCTTCGATGTTGACGTCTTTGAAGGTGACCACCCGCACCTGCTTGACGAACCGGGCCGGCCGGTACATGTCCCACACCCAGGCGTCGGAGAGCTGCAGCTCGAAATAGACTTCCCCGGCGGCGTTGCGCGGCGCCATCTCAACGTTGTTCGCCAGGTAGAACCGCCGCTCGGTCTCCACCACGTAGCTGAACTGGCCGACGATGTCCTTGTATTCGCGGTAGAGCGAGAGCTCCATCTCGGTTTCGTACTTCTCGAGATCCTCGGCGCTCATCGGGCCCTCATCTGCTCAGCGCTCCTTCTCTTCGGTGTGTCTCCATTGTCGCCGCGCTTCGCACGTTGGCATAGGAGTGCCGGTGTTCCCGGCACGGTCCGAGGGCGGCCAGCGCCGCGGTGTGCGCCGGGGTGGTGTACCCCTTGTGGTCGGCGAAACCGTAGCCGGGATGGTCGTCGTCCATCGCCACCATCAGCCGGTCGCGGCTCACCTTGGCCAGCACGCTGGCCGCGGCGATGCAGGCCGCGGCGCCGTCGCCGCCGATCACCGGCAGCGACGGCATCGGCAGTCCCGGCACCCGGAAGCCGTCGCTGAGCACGTAGCCGGGACGCACCGCCAACCCGGCCACCGCCCGGCGCATCCCTTCGATGTTCGCCGCGTGCACCCCCCGGCGGTCCACCTCGGCGGCCGAGATGAACACCACGTGGCAGGCCAGCGCGGCCCGGCGGATCGCCGGGAAAAGCTCCTCGCGTGCCTTCCCGGTCAGCTTCTTGGAGTCGTCCAGCCCCGCCAGGCCGCCGCTCAGCCTGCCGGGGCCGAGCACGCAGGCCGCGACCACCAGCGGCCCGGCACAGGCGCCGCGGCCGACCTCGTCGACGCCGGCCACCGGGCCCAGGCCACCGCGGTACAGCGCCGACTCCAGGGTGCGCAGCCCCGGAAATCTGCGGATCACCGTGCGGGGCGGCCAGGCTGCGCCAGCCGGGGCCATGGCTATGGGCCCTGCTGCGGGTCGACCGAGTCCACCAGGCCCCACCGCCCGGGCGGCCAGGCGATGAACACGGCCTTGCCGATGACGTTGGCCACCGGCACGGTGCCCAGCTCCGGGTCGTCGCCGGTGCAGAAGAGTCTCCGCTCCTGCAGGTCGGTCTGGTTGTTCGCGCAGTGAGCGCGGGAGTCCGCCGAGTGGGTGCGGTTGTCGCCCATCATCCACAGCCGCCCGTCCGGGACCGTCACCGGCCCGAATTCCACGTTGACACCGCCGCTGCCCAGGCAGCGGTCGTGGCTGGGGTCGGCCATCATCGTCTCCGGATCCAGGTACGGTTCGCGCAGCGGCTTACCGTCCACGGTCAACCCGGTGTCGTTGCGGCACTGCACCGTCTGGCCACCCACCGCGATGACCCGTTTGACCAGGTCGTTCTCGTCGGGCGGGACGAGCGCGACGAAGGACAGCGCGTTCTGCACCCACCGCACCACGGTGTTGTGCGACCGGATCGACCGGTAGCCGACGTTCCAGGACGGCGGCCCGCGGAACACGATGACGTCGCCCGGCCGCGGCGGATGGAACCGGTAGCTGATTTTGTCGACCACG
>NZ_JBYCLB010000346.1:0-2364 GCF_057473705.1 Mycobacterium sp. TH-M15
ACCCGCCCGGCGACGCCGACGTGCTCGCCGGTTGCGGTGTCGACCGGCAGATCGGGGTGTTGGGCCCGGACCTCGGCCAGGGTGTGGGTTCGCGGCACAGCGACCGGATACGGATCCTCGCCCCGGGCCAGCAACCGCGCCCGCTTGTCCCGGCGGATCTGGAACTGCTCGGGAAGGTCGCCGGAGTCCCCGTCCGGATCGGGACCGGGGGGATGCGGTGGGTCGGCGCGGCTCACGACGTGCCAGCTTAATCAACCGGCGCAGCTCAGCGCGCGGGGTGCAGCTTGCCGCGCTGGGGGTCACGATTGCGGTCGAACACCAGCCGCAGACCGTCGAGCGTCAGATCCGGATCGTAGCGATCCACCGACTCCAGGTCGGGCAGCAGCAACGGCGCGGTGTGCCCGGTCGCCACCACCGTCACGGCTCCGTCGACGGATTCTTCGTCGCGGACCCGGCGGACCAGGCCGTCGACCAGCCCGGCGAAGCCGAAGACCGCGCCGGCCTGCATGCACTCGACGGTGCTCTTGCCGATCACCGAACGGGGCCGGGTCAGCTCCACCCGGCGCAGCGCCGCCGAGCGCGCCGCGGCGGCGTCGGAGGACACCTGGATGCCGGGCGCGATCGCACCGCCGAGGAACTCGCCCTTGGCCGACACCACGTCCACGCAGATCGAGGAGCCGAAATCGATGACGATCGCTGCGCCCTGGTACTTCTGGTACGCCGCCAGGCAGTTGACGATCCGGTCGGCGCCGACTTCCTTCGGATTGTCGACCAGCAGCGGGATTCCGGTACGCACACCCGGCTCGATCAACACCGACGGCACCGACGGCCAGTACTGACCCAGCATCGCCCGCAGCTCGTGCAGCACCGACGGGACGGTGGACAGGCCCGCCGCGCCGGTGATCCGCTCACCGTCGTCACCGATCAGGCCGTCCAGGGTGAGGGCCAACTCGTCCGCGGTGACTTCCGGCTCGGTCCGGATCCGCCACTGCTGCACCACATTCGCGCGCGCACCGGAGCCGGCCAGCAGGCCGACGACGGTGTGGGTGTTACGGACGTCGATCGCCAGCAGCATCGCTAGCCCGCACTTCGCGGGGAGACCAGGTCGGCGACGTCGTCCGGAACGAACGCCGGGTCGTCACCCAGGTCGACCTGCCGGTTTCCGGAGTCCACGAACACGATGCGGGGACGGTAGCTGCGCGCTTCGTCGTCGGAGATCGACGCATAGCCGATCAGGATGACCAGGTCGCCTGGATGCACGAGATGAGCTGCCGCACCGTTGATTCCGATGATCCCACTGCCGCGTTCCCCGGTGATCGCGTAGGTGACCAGCCGGGCGCCGTTGTCGATGTCGACGATGGTGACCTGTTCGCCCTCGAGCAGGTCGGCGGCGTCCATCAGATCGGCGTCGATGGTCACCGAACCGACGTAGTGCAGGTCGGCCTGGGTGACGGTGGCGCGGTGGATCTTCGATTTCAGCATCGTCCGATACATCAATTCGCTCCGATCTCGATAGCGGTGTTGTCGAGGAGTCTGGTGCCGCCGACCCGGGCCGCGACCAGCAACCGGGCCGGGCCGTGGGCGGGCGCGGGACCGAGGGTTGGATCCCGGACCTGCAGGTAGTCGACGTCGATCGCGGCTGCCGCGCCGAGTACGGCGTTCGCTGCGGCGAGCACCGCGTCCACCCCGCCGGCCGCGGCGTGGGCGCCGGCCAGCAGCGCCGCCGACAGCGTCGTCACCGACTCCCGCTGGGCGGGGTCCAGGTACCGGTTGCGGGATGACATCGCCAGCCCGTCGGCCTCCCGCACGATCGGAACCGGCACCACCCGCACGTCGATGTTGAGGTCGGCGACCATCTGGCGGATCAGCACCAGCTGCTGATAGTCCTTCTCGCCGAGGACGATCCGGTCCGGACGGACGATCTGCAGGAGCTTGCACACCACGGTCAGCACGCCGGCGAAATGGCTCGCCCGGGCGGCGCCCTCGAGTTCGGCGCCCAACGGGCCGGGCTGCACCGACGTTCGCGGGCCGTCCGGATACATCGCGGCGACGGTCGGGGTGAAGACCGCCTCGACCCGCTCGGTGCGCAGCAGCGCCAGATCCGCGTCGAGGATGCGCGGGTAGGCGTCCAGGTCTTCTTCGGCGCCGAACTGCAGCGGGTTGACGAAGATGGACGCCACCACCACCGCACCCGGGACCCGCTTGGCCGCTCGAACCAGCGCCAGGTGTCCGTCGTGCAGCGCGCCCATGGTGGGCACCAGCATCACCCGGCGGCCGGTGTGTCGCAGCGCGCGGCATACCTCGGCGATGTCGCCGGGCTCCGAATAGCTGTTGAGTTCACCGGCGGTGAACTTCGGCGCCGTG
>NZ_JBYCLB010000347.1:0-1832 GCF_057473705.1 Mycobacterium sp. TH-M15
TCTGCTCAGTCCGGTCAGGAACCGGTTGTCGGCCACCCGAACCGCGGCCTCGGCGCGTTTCAGCAGCTGGGCTGACGTTCGGGTCGCGCAGTCGTAGCGTCGAAGGATGGACCGCTGCGACGGCTGCGGATTCGAGTACCACGAGGGCAACGCGGGCAACGGCATCGTGGCCGGCGCCCGCACGCTTGCCGCACTGGTCCGCCGCACCGACTTCGACGTGCGGACCCGGCGCAGTCCGCAGCAGTGGTCGCCGCTGGAGTACGCGTGCCACGTCCGCGACGTCCTGCTGGTGCAGCGGGAGCGGGTGCTTGCCGCCCGGTGGGTCGACTCGCCGTCCTGCCCGCCGATGGGCCGCGACCAGCGGGTCGAGCTGGACGGCTACGCCGATCAGGATCCGGCCGCGGTCGCCCGGCAGCTTGGTGACGCCGCGGCGATGTTCGCGAACGTCCTGGACCGCCTCGACGGTCCGGAGTGGCGACGAACCGTCGTCTACACCTACCCCACGAAGCAGCTGCGGACACTGGCCTGGGTCGCCGTCCACACCTTGCACGAGGTCGGCCACCATCTACAGGACGTGCAGCGACAGGCCGGCTGACCGGCGAACCGCCGAACCCGGGCTGACCGGCTAACCCGCGATGAGGCAGGATGAGTGTGCCCTTTTGCCGAGAGCCCGAGAGCCCGAGGAGTCCGATGGCAGAGCCGGCCGACGCCGACACCGCTGGGGCATCCACCCGCCCGAAGTACACGCGGGTGCTGCTTAAGCTGGGCGGGGAGATGTTCGGCGGCGAGCAGAAGCTGGGCCTGGACCCCGATGTGGTGGCCCAGGTGGCGCGGCAGATCGCCGAGGTGGTCCGGGACGGCGTGCAGGTTGCGGTGGTGATCGGCGGCGGCAACTTCTTCCGCGGCGCCCAGCTACAGGAGCGCGGGATGGACCGGATGCGCTCGGACTACATGGGGATGCTCGGGACCGTAATGAACAGTCTTGCGCTGCAAGACTTTCTGGAAAAGGAAGGCATCGACACCCGGGTCCAGACCGCGATCACGATGGGGCAGGTCGCCGAGCCCTACATCCCGCTGCGCGCGCAGCGGCACCTGGAGAAGGGGCGGGTGGTGATCTTCGGCGCCGGCATGGGGCTGCCGTACTTCTCCACCGACACCACGGCCGCGCAGCGCGCGCTGGAGATCGGGGCGCAGGTGGTGCTGATGGCCAAGGCGGTCGACGGGGTGTTCACCGCGGATCCGCGGGTCGACCCGGACGCCGAACTGATCGCCGCGATCACCCCTCGGGAGGTCATCGACCGCGGCCTGAAGGTGGCCGACGCCACGGCATTCAGCTTGTGCATGGACAATGGCATGCCGATCCTGGTGTTCAACCTGCTCTCCGACGGGAATATCGCTCGTGCGGTCGCGGGTGAGAAGATCGGGACACTGGTCACCAGCTGAGCCGAGCACGCCGTGACCGCCGGCGACGATGAGGAGGAGCGGCGCCAATGATCGACGAGGCTCTCTTCGACGCCGAAGAGAAGATGGAGAAGGCTGTCGCGGTCACCCGCGACGATCTGGCGACCATCCGCACCGGCCGGGCCAGCCCGGGGATGTTCTCCAAGGTCGTCGTCGACTACTACGGAACCGCCACCCCGATCACCCAGCTGTGCAGCATCAACGTCCCCGAGGCGCGGCTGGTGGTGATCAAGCCGTACGAGACGGGCCAACTGGGCGCGATCGAGACCGCGATCCGCAACTCCGACCTCGGCCTGAACCCGACCAACGACGGCACCCTGATCCGGATCGCGGTGCCGCAGCTGACCGAGGAGCGGCGCAAGGAACTGGTC
>NZ_JBYCLB010000348.1:0-2317 GCF_057473705.1 Mycobacterium sp. TH-M15
GCACCGCCGACGCCGAGGCGCGCATGGCCGAACTCGCCGCGCTGGCCGAGACCGCCGGCTCCCAGGTGCTCGAAGGCCTGATCCAGCGCCGCGACAAGCCCGACCCGGCCACCTACATCGGCTCGGGCAAGGCCCGGGAGCTGCGGGAGATCGTCTTGGCGACCGGCGCCGACACCGTCATCTGCGACGGTGAGCTCTCCCCGGCCCAGCTGACCGCGTTGGAGAAGGCGGTGAAGGTCAAGGTGATCGACCGCACCGCGCTGATCTTGGACATCTTCGCCCAGCACGCCACCAGCCGCGAGGGCAAAGCCCAGGTGGCGCTGGCGCAGATGGAGTACATGCTGCCGCGGCTGCGCGGCTGGGGCGAATCGATGTCCCGGCAGGCCGGCGGCCGGGCCGGCGGCAGCGGCGGCGGGGTGGGGCTGCGCGGGCCGGGGGAGACCAAGATCGAGACCGACCGCCGGCGGATCCGGGAGCGGATGGCCAAGCTGCGCCGCGACATCAAGGCGATGCGCCGGATCCGCGACACCCAGCGCCACCGCCGGCTGGCCAGCGAGTTGCCGGCGGTGGCGATCGTCGGCTACACCAACGCCGGCAAGTCCAGCCTGCTCAACGCGCTCACCGGTGCCGGGGTGCTGGTGCAGGACGCACTCTTCGCCACCCTGGAGCCCACCACCCGGCGCGGCGTCATCGACGACGGGTCCAAGGCCGGGTTCGGCTTCGTGCTCACCGACACCGTCGGGTTCGTCCGGCACCTCCCCACCCAGCTGGTCGAGGCGTTCCGATCCACCCTGCAGGAGGTCGCCGACGCCGATCTGCTGCTGCACGTGGTCGACGGCGCCGACGCCAACCCGGCCGGCCAGATCGACGCGGTGCGGTCGGTGGTGCACGAGGTGCTCGCCGATAGCGACGGGATCGCCCGGCGGTCGATCCCGGAGTTGTTGGTGGTCAACAAGATCGATGCCGCCGACGAGCTGACCTTGGCTCAGCTGCGTCGGGCGCTACCGGATGCCGTCTTCGTCTCGGCGCGCACCGGTGAGGGCCTGCACCGGCTGCGGTCCCGGCTCGCGGAGTTGCTGGCCCGCTCCGATGTCGCCGTAGACGTCACCGTCCCCTATCACCGAGGTGACCTGGTCGCCCGGCTGCATGACGAGGGCCGGGTGGACGCCGTCGAGCACGGCGACGGCGGGACCCGGATCAAGGCCCGGGTGCCGGCCGCGCTGGCCGCTCGGCTGGCCGGGTTCGCCACGATCTGACCGGCCCGATGGCCTAATATCCCCAGCTGCCCGAGGGCTGCAGCACGAAGCGGTGCCCGGGGGGCGCCCGGCGGGCCGGTGAGGATGCAGGCGACCAGGTCTGAGCCGCTGCGACAGCTGATCGAATCACCGCCCATCAAGCCGGTGAGGGCGATCTTCTCACCGGCCGGCAGCGGCGCCCAGAGCAGCGCACGGGGCAGCGACTGGGCTTCGCCGCTGCGGCCGGCCGCTTGGGCGGCGGCGATCTTGGGCTCCAGATCCGCGCGGGCTGCGGCGATCGTGGCTTCGGCGTTGGTGACGCTTTCGGCCATCTCGGTTTTGGCGGTGAGGATGTCTCCACCGATGCCGCTGGCCTGCCCGGCCATCTGGGTGTATGCCTGGCACCGATCGCTCACGGTTTCGGTGCGCTGACGGATCACGTTGACCGCGGAGTCGATGTAGGCGCCTTGCTGCTCATCGGAGACGACCAGCGACAGGATGTCCTCTTGACCGGCGAGTTCCTCGCCCAACCACTGAGCCTCGCTGAGCAGTTTGGCGCCGTACTCCGTCCAACTGAACTCAGAGGACTGCGGCCAGCTGCCCGGCAAAATCTCCGCCGAATGCTCGGTCTCGGGCTTCGGAATATCAGGCACCGAGCCTCCTGGCCATCACTGCGGGGCCAACCGATCCCACAGGACGCCGGTGGCGGTAGACGCAGCCTTCGCCGCGGTGTGGGTGTTTCCATTCGTGGTGTCGAAGGTGCGGTAGGCGGTCGCCATAGTGTGCAGTGCCGCCCGGGTTGTCTCTATCGACTGGGACAGGATCAGCGTGGTGCCGGCGGGGTTTTTCGGTCAGCTTGGGCAGTGGGTAGTGGCTCGGGTGATGCCGGCGCCGTCGGCGCGGCGGTGGGGGTGGCTGGTGTGGTTGGGGCGTCGACCGATCTCCCGCCGATCGTTGTGGTGGTGATGATGGCGGCGATGGCTGCGCCGGCGGCGGCGGGGTGGGGGGGAAGGAACCAACGCAACCAACCCCCCCCGGCGGGGGGGGGGGTGCCCGGGAGGTGGTGGGGCTGGGGGGGGGAT
>NZ_JBYCLB010000349.1:0-2170 GCF_057473705.1 Mycobacterium sp. TH-M15
GGCTCGGGCAGCCTCGGCGGTCTCGCCGTCCCAGTCCAAGAAGCCGACGGTCTCGCCGATCGCCGCCGACGCTGCCCGGGTGCCGTGTGCTCGGGCGATCGCCGCCTCGAATACCGCGGTGATCATGTCCGGATCCCAGCGGTCGATGTCGGCCAGCGTTATCGTCACAGCGCACTGGGCCTTTTCCGGCCGGCCTCCGCCTCGATGTCTTCGAACGCCTGCTTGTGGCGCTGCTCCATGAAGGTGAACTCCGCTGCGGCGACATGCATGCCGCAGGAATGGTCGCCGATCCGTCGGATGTGTTCGCTGCTGGTCGGCTCCCAGCTGTCCAAAAGCCCGGCTAGTGCGGCGGCTGAGGAACCCACCCAGCCGGAGTGCGCCTCGGTGGCATCGGCGTGTGCGGCACGTTGCACCGCGTGCAGGGTCTCGCCGTGCTCACCGAGTGCGTTACCGGCGCCGGTCAGGGCCACCGGGTCGAGTCGTAAGCCATTGTTGTTCGGCATTCGGTTAGCTCCGATCACAGTCCGGGTGCCGGCCGATCGCCGGCCGGTGACTGTTGATCGGCAAGTTTAACCTGAAAGCCGGTCAGGAACTTCCGCCTGGCGTGGAGGTAGTCGCGGTCTTGCGGCTGGGTTGTCTGCATGGTGACGGTGACCGCCCAGACGTTCCCGCCGCCGTTCTGGAGGCTGACGACCAGGCTGGTGACCCACCGGCCCTCGAGAAGGTAGCCGATGGTCGTAGCGGGGTAGCCGCACACCGCGGTAGGAGCGTCGGCTTGGATCGCGGCGACATTCGCTGTAATCGCGTGGCGCTCGAAGTCGATTGCCTGCTGCGGATTGTCGACCCTTCCGGTGAGGTCCTCCAGGGTGACCACGACGTTCGGGGTGAAATCGTCGGCGCGCAGCGCCTGGTTGAGCCCGATGCAGCGAACCACCTGCGGTTCCTTCGGGACGGCGTAGGCCCAGCCCGGCAGCTTCGACAACGCCAGGAAAGGCTCGGTATCGACCTGGCGGTCCAGCGCTACCCGAGGCTCGTCGGCCGACTCGGCAGCTGAGTGCCCGGCCGCTTCAGCCATGCCCCACGCGCAACAAATCGGCGATGCTGGCCAGCTTGACCCGGGGCCGGCCGCTCGGCTCGCCGGTGGAGCGTTCGTGGGCGTCGATCAGCTGCCAGTGCTCGTCGGTGACCAGCTCCGGCCGCCGGGAGAGCAGCCACGCCCGCAGCTCCTCGTCGTAGTCCGGCCCGACGTCGCGCAGATCGCCGGCGGCCAGATCGGCCGCCAGCGTGTCGACGGTGGCCTGCGAGTCGCTCTTGTTGGACCCGATCACCCCGGACGGCCCGCGTTTGATCCAGCCGACCACGTACTGGTTGCGGGTGCCGTCGATTCGCCCGTCGGTGTGCGGGATGGTGCAGCTCTTCTCGTCGAACGGCAGCCCCGGCGTCGGCACCCCGCGGTAGCCGACCGCGCGCACCACCAGGTCGACCGGCAGCACCTCCCGCTCGCCGGTGTCGTGGGCGCTCACCCGGCCGTCGTCGCCGGTCACCAGCTCGTTGCGGCCCAGCACGATCTCCTGCACCCGGCCGTCACCGCGGATCTCGATCGGCGACGTGCAGAACCGGAAGACGATCCGGCGATGGTCCGGGTGCAGCTCGGCGCCGACGTAGCCGCGCAGCACCTTGATGTTCGCCTTGGGGTGCTTGCCGGCCGCCTCGACGTCGGCGTCGGTGATCCCGGCCAGCTCGGCGGCGTCGATCACCACGTCGACGCCTTCGAGTGATTTCATCTCGCCGAGCTCGCGCAGCTCCGGGCTGGTGAAGGTGGCCTGCAGCGGGCCGCGGCGCCCGATGATCACCACCTCTTCGACGCCCCGCGGGTCCAGCAGTGCCAGTGCGTGGTCGGCGATGTCGGTGCCGCGCAGCTCGTCGGGGTCGCTGACCAGGATGCGGGCCACGTCCAGCGCCACGTTGCCGTTGCCGATGACGACGGCGCGCTTGCCGGTCAGGTCCGGCGCCATCTCGGTGAAGTGCGGGTGGCAGTTGTACCAGCCGACGAAGTCGACCGCGGCGACGCTGCCGGGTAGATCCTCGCCCGGGATGCCCAGGTGCCGGTCGGTCTGGGCGCCGACCGCGTAGATCACCGCGTCGTACCGCTCGGCGAGCTCGTCGGCTT
>NZ_JBYCLB010000350.1:0-10838 GCF_057473705.1 Mycobacterium sp. TH-M15
AAATACTTCATCGATCGCGATTTCGGGGTTACGATCCCGGGAGCCGACGAGGTCCGCAATCAGTTCGACGTCCCCCGCGATGCGCTGGCACTGGCGCTCGACCTGGAGCGCACGGTCACCAAACAAATCGGCGCCCTGGCGGCCACGGCCCGGGACGAGGGCGATCACCTCGGCGAGCAGTTGATGTGGTGGTTCCTCGGGGAGCAGGTCGAAGAGGAGGCGGTGATGACCACCTTGCTGAATGCCGCCGATCGTGCCGGCGACAATCTCTTCGACCTCGAAGAGTTCGTCGCCCGGGACATCAACGCGTAGCTCTGCAGACCGCAGCCGACCTACCGGCACCGCCGCCCCTGGCCCGGGCGGCGGTGCCGGCGGTGCCGGCGGTGGTGTAGGTTCGGCTGCCGACCACGCTCACCATCTAGGGAGTCATGCTCGATCGAGACCGAGACTCACATCGACCCGATTCGGTGGTCAGGCTGGCCCAGCTGGTGCCCGGCCAGCGGGCAACCGTCGTCGACGTGTCACCGGACGTGAACCCCGCGGTGACCCGTCGCCTGCAGCAACTGGGTTTTCGACGGGCTGCCCGGGTCGACGTGCTCCGGCGAGCGCCGCTGGGTGACCCGACGATCTACCGGGTGTGCGACACCGAGCTGTGCATTCGCCGACGCGAGGCGTTCTTGATCGAGGTGATCGAGGTGATCGAGGAAGCAGACCAATGACGTCCTGTCATGCCGACGGTGGTGCCGTCGCCGTCGCGGGTAGCCGGCGGGTCGCGCTGGTGGGCAGTCCGAACGCCGGTAAGACCAGTGTCTTCAACCAGCTGACCGGACTGCGCGCGAAGACCGGCAACTATCCGGGTGTCACCGTCGGGCGTAGCGTCGGTCTCACCAAGGGTGACGGCGGCGCGATCTCGGTGGAAGACCTCCCCGGCACCTACAGTCTCGACCCGATCAGCCCCGACGAGCAGGTGGCTGTCGATCTGCTCACCGGTGACCTCGACGGCATCGGCAGACCCGACGCGATCCTGCTGGTCGCCGACGTCACCACGTTGCGTCGCTCGATAACCCTGTTGGCACAGGTGCTCCGGCTCGACCTACCGTGCCTGCTGGTGCTCACCATGGGGGACGAATTGACCCTGCGCGGTGGGCGCGTTGACATCCACGCCCTCTCGATCGCGCTGGGCATTCCGGTCAGCGCGATCGTCGCGCACCGCGGTTCGGGAGTCAACGGCCTGCGCGCGCAGCTGAGGTCCATCGACCGGTGGCAACGGCCACCGGTTCTCCCTCCGTCCGATCACGCCGCCATCGATGCCTGGGCCACGTCGGTCCTCGATGCGGCTGGCTACGTTGCCCCACAACCAGATCAGCGGACCAGCCGGATCGACCGGTGGGTTTTGCATCCGCTGTGGGGGACGGCGATCTTTTTCCTGGTCATGTTCGCCTTCTTCCAGGCCATTTTCACCGTCGCCGCACCACTGCGGGATTGGATCGCCCAGGCGCTCACCTGGCTGGGCGGGCAAGCCACCCACCAGATCGCCAGCTCGGCCGTGGGCGGCCTGATCGGGAAGGGCATCATCGGCGGCGTCGGCACGGTTCTGCAGTTCATTCCGCAGATTGTGTTGCTGTTCCTGCTGATTGCGGTCCTGGAAAGCATCGGCTACATGTCGCGGGCGGCGTTCCTGATGGACCGGGTGATGGCGAAGGCCGGGCTGGAAGGCCGGGCCTTCGTGGCGCTGCTGTCGTCGTTCGCCTGTGCGATCCCGGGCATGATGGCCGCGCGAACCTTGCCGTCATCGCGTGACCGGATCGCCACCATCATCACCGCGCCGCTGATGACCTGTTCGGCGCGGCTTCCGGTGTACACCGTGCTGGTCGGTCTGCTTGTCGAGCCACGGGCACGGTGGTGGGGTCTGAGTGCGCAGGGCATCACCATGTTCGTGCTGTATCTCGGTGGTGGAACCGCCGCGCTGATCGCCGCGTGGGCGTTCAAAGCAACGATTCTGCGCAGCGACCTGTTGCCGTTCACGATGGAGCTCCCGCCGTATCGGTTCCCTTCCGCCAAATCGGTGGTCGTCGCGGCGTGGACTGCGGCGAAGATGTTCCTACGCAAGGCGGCAACTGTCATCTTGGCGGCTTCGCTGGTGTTGTGGGCGCTGCTCAATCTGCCGGCCCGAAGCGCGGAGACCGCGGGCCTGTCGGCGACCGAGGCCACCGCGTACGTCATGGACCACAGCTATGCCGCACACGTGGGCAGGGCGATCCAGCCGGTGTTCAAACCCCTCGGTTTCGACTGGCGCACCGACGTCGCCCTGGTCGGTGCCCTGTCGGCGCGTGAGGTGTTCGTGTCCACCCTCGGGGAGGTTGCCGCGGCCACGAACCCCGCTGATCCGCATGATGCGCTGGCGGTCCTGACCGACGATCGGGGGCATCGGGTCTTCACCGGGCCGACCGTCGTCGCGTTGCTGGCGTATTTCATGTTCGCACTTCAGTGCATGTCCACCGTCGCCGTGATGCGCCGGGAGACCAACTCGTGGCGGTGGCCGGCGTTCGCGTTCAGCTACATGTTCGTGCTCGCCTGGGCGGCGGCGTTCACGGCCCGCTGGATTGCGATCGGGATCGGCGGATGATCCCCGTCCACGCCACCGCGACCGCCAACCCGCAGCAGCTGCGGTGGGTGATCCCGCCCGCCCACCTGCCACCTAGCGGCACCGTCCGACAAGCACCGGGCCGGCTGGGTCTTTGGCTGGACCGCGGGGTAATCGGCGATCTGGTGGTGCGTGACGCCGATGTGTTGATCACCCTCAGCGCTGGCAACAGTTGGCGCGAGTTGGGCGATCGGATACGCGAAGCGCTCGGCGAGGCGCTGCTGGACTCGGCGGGTTGGCGGGTGGATTCACCGGCCAGTGGTGCGGGCCGGTTGGCGGAGATCGTCGAGGAACTGCTGGCCGGACAGATCGGCTCGTTGGCCGAGTCGCACGGCGGAGCAATCGAATTGGTATCGGTGACCGGACACAACGTGACGGTTCGAATGTCCGGGGCGTGCCACGGATGTCCGGCGTCCGGTTCGACGCTGCATCACAAGCTGCAGGCGGAATTGCGCCGTCGGGTCAGCGAGCAGGTTACCGTTACCGATGAAAGAGCCTCGGCATCAGTGCCGTTCGGTAAGAAGCTGCTGTCCGTGTTCACCCGCTGACAAGAACCCCGTGCCGAAACCGGATCGGCGGGCCGCTACCGAACGAATTGCGTTGCCGCGCCAGCCAGATCCAGCGCCGCCTGCGGGACGATACCGAGCAGCAGGGTGATCACCGCGCAGACAGCGATCGCCACCTTGCTCCATAGGCTGGGGATCAGCAGGTGCGGCGGATTAGCCGGCGAGTCGGTGAAGAACATCAACACGATCACCCGCACGTAGAAGTAGGCGGCCACCGCGCTCATCGTCACACCCAGGATCACCAGCGGCACCGCGTCGCCCTCGGCAGCGGCCTTGAAGACCGCGAACTTGCCGATGAACCCGCCGGTGAGCGGGATACCGGCGAAGCTCAGCAGGAACATCGAGAACAGCAGGCCGACAATCGGATAGCGCCGGCCCAGCCCGCCCCAGCGGGACATGTCCAGCTCCTCCTCGCTGCCGCCGTGCCGGATCAGGCTGACGATCGCGAACGCGCCGATGGTGGGGAAGCTGTAGGCGATCAGGTAGAACAGCGTCGAGGAGACCCCGGTCGGCACCGCGGCCAGCACACCGGTCAGGATGAAGCCGGCCTGGGAGATCGACGAGTAGGCGAGCATCCGCTTGATGCCGGTCTGGGTGATCGCGGCGATCGTGCCGACCACCATGGTCAGCACCGAGATCAGCCACAGCAGCGGTCGCCACTGGTCGTGCAGGGCCGGCAGCAGCACGTAGACGATGCGCAGCAGCGCCCCGAACGCGGCCACCTTGGTGGCCGCGGCCATGAACCCGGTGATCGGCGTCGGCGCCCCGACGTAGACGTCGGGGATCCAGGACTGGAACGGCACCGCGCCGATCTTGAAGAACAGGCCCACCAGCAGCAGCCCGACGCCGGCCAGCGCCATCAGGCCGCCCGGATGGTCGAGCAGGTCGCGCCCGACACCCGACACCGACAGCGAGCCGGTCACCCCGTAGAGCAGCGCCACCCCGAACAGGAACAGCGCCGAGGAGAACGCGCCCAGCAGGAAGTACTTCAGCGCCGCCTCCTGGGAGATCAGCCGACGGTTCCGGGCCAGCCCGCACAGCAGGTACAACGGCAGCGACAGCACCTCCAGCGCCACGAACATCGTCACCAGGTCGTTGGCGGCCGGGAACACCAGCATCCCGCCGGTGGTCAGCAGGATCAGCGGGAAGACCTCGGTCTGGGACACCCCGGCCCGGATCGCCTGGGTCTCGGCGGCGCTGCCCGGCACCGCGGCCGCCTGGGGGGTGAACGAGTCTAGCCCGCCGCGCCGGGCCCGCACCGCGGTGGCCGCGCCCGGGCCGTCCGGCGGGGCCGGCGGGTCGGCGTCGATGTTCCGCTCGGCGATGAAGATGACGGCCATCAGGGCGACCAGCAGCACGGTGCCCTGCAGCACCAGCGCCGGCCGATCGATGGCGACCGCGCCCAGCACCGCGGTCCGCCCGTCGCCCGGCACCTGGCGCGCCACCACGACCACGGCGATGAAGGCGGCGATCAGCCCACCGGCGGCCAGCACCGGCTGAACGGTCGAGCGGGGCCGACCGGACAGGAATGCCTCGCCGAGCACGCCGAGCAGCATCGTGCCGAAGACGATCAGCATCGGCAGCAGCAGGCCGTATTCGATGCTCGGGGTGGGCATTGAAGACACAGCGGATATCGTCACCGGGCCCCTTCCGCGGTCAGCGGCGCCGGGTCGGTCTGACCGATGGTGGTCATCGTGTGGTCGACGCCGGGGTTGATGATGTCCAGCACCGGTTTGGGGTAGAAGCCGAGGAACAGCAGCAGCGCGATCAGCGGGGCGACGACGACGACCTCGCGGGGCACCAGGTCGCGGATCCGCTCGTTGCCGTGGGTGACCGGGCCGGTCATCACCCGCTGGTAGAGCCAGAGCATGTAGACCGCCGACAGCACCACCGTGGTGGCGCCGATCACCGCGACCACCCAGTACCGGGGGAAGGTGCCCAGCAGCACCAGGAACTCGCTGACGAACGGCGCCAGCCCGGGCAGCGACAGGGTGGCCATCGCGGCGACCAGGAAGGTGCCGGCCAGCACCGGCGCCACCTTCTGCACCCCGCCGAAGGCGGCGATCGACCGGTTGCCGCCGCGCCGGGAGACCAGGAAGCCGGCGATCAGGAAGACCGCCGCGGTGGAGAGCCCGTGGTTGACCATGTACAGCGTCGAGCCGCTCTGGCCCTGGCTGGTCATCACGAAGATCCCCAGGATGATGAAGCCGAAGTGGGAGATCGAGGTGTAGGCGATCAGCCGCATGATGTCGGTCTGGCCGATCGCGACCATCGCGCCGTAGACCACCCCGACCAGGGCCAGCGCCACGATCGCCGGGCGGAAGTAGGTGGCCGCGTCCGGGAACATCATCAGGCAGTACCGCAGCATCCCGAAGGTGCCCACCTTGTCCATCACCGCCATCATCAGCACGGCGGTCGCCGGGGTCGCCTCCACCGCCGCGTCGGGCAGCCAGCGGTGCAGCGGCCAGAGCGGGGCTTTGACCGCGAACGCGAACATGAAGCCGAGGAACAACAGCTTGAGCACGCCGGGGTCGACCGTCGTAGAGTCGGGCGCGAACGCCGCGACCACCGTGCGGAAGTCGAAGGTGCCCCCGGAAGAGCCGCTGCCGTGCTGGGCGGTCACCACGTACACCCCGATCACCGCGGCCAGCATGATCAACCCGCCGAACAGGTTGTACAGCAGGAACTTCAGCGCGGCTTTTGACGCCGCGGAGTCCGCGTCGTCCGACCCGGCCCGGCGTCCCCTTCCGCCGAAGCCGCCGATCATGAAGTACATCGGGATCAGCATGGCCTCGAAGAACACGTAGAACAGCAGCACGTCCAGCGAGACCAGCGAGATCAGCACCATCGACTCGACGGTCAGCGTCAACGCCGCGTAGGCGTGCGCGCCGCGGGTGCGCAGGCCGCCGTCGTTCCAGCCGGCCAGCATCAGCAGCGGCACCAGCCCGGCGGTGAGCAGCGCCAGCACCACCGCGATGCCGTCCACGCCGAGCGTGTAGCCGGCGCCGAACGCCGGTATCCAGGAATGGGCCTCGACGAACTGGAACTGCGCGCCGGTGGCGGTGGAATCGAAGCCGACGGTGACCACGACGGCCAGTGCCAG
Source organism: Mycobacterium sp. TH-M15 (assembly GCF_057473705.1). Taxonomy (NCBI): domain Bacteria; kingdom Bacillati; phylum Actinomycetota; class Actinomycetes; order Mycobacteriales; family Mycobacteriaceae; genus Mycobacterium; species Mycobacterium sp. TH-M15. The sequence continues at coordinate 6,314 of NZ_JBYCLB010000350.1, forward strand.
GGTGCCGAGGCTCACCGCCAGACCGACCCACCTGGCCAGCCCTCGTGCGTCGGCCGGCAACAGGATGACGACCACGGCGCCGACCAGCGGCAGCAGCCACAGCAGGCTCAGCAGCGGGAGAGTGTTCACTGGGCCACCGCCATCACCACCGCGAAGATCAGCACCGTGCCGGCGAGCATGGCCAGCGCGTAGTTGCGGACGTAGCCGGTCTCCAGGCCGCGCAGCCAGTCCGAGCCACGGGCCACCAGCCGGGCCAGCCCGTTGACCGAGCCGTCCACCACGCGGTCGTCGACCTCGACCAGGGCGCGGGCCAGTTCGTCTCCGGGCCGCATGAACACCTCCTCGTTCAAGGCGTCGCCGTAGAGGAACTTGCGGGCGGCGACGGTTAGCGGTGAAACGTCGGCCGGAGCGGTCACCGGCACCGGCTTGCGGCCGTACATCCAGTAGGCCCCGACGGCGCCGATCGCCACCACGCCGAAGGTGACCAACGCGACGGCGTGGTTCGACACGAGATGGTGTGCCTCCGGTCTGCCCAGCGGGCTCACCACCGGCTCCAGCCAGCGCTCCAGCATCCCGCCGCCCATCATGAACACCCCGCCGGAGAACACCGCGCCGATGGCCAGCAGGATCATCGGCCAGGTCATCACCGGCGGCGCCTCGTGCGGATGTTGCAGCGCCCGCACCTCGGTGACCTCGACTTCGGTTGCCGCCCACCGCCGTTCTCCGTGGAAGGTCATCAACATCACCCGGGTCATGTAGAAGGCGGTGATGCCGGCGCCCAGCACCGCGGCGCCGCCCAGGATCGCGCCCCGGGTTCCGCCGACACCGAGCGTCGCCTCGATGATCGCGTCCTTGGTGAAGAAGCCGGCGAACGGCGGCACCCCGATGATCGCCAGGTAGCAGATCCCGAAGGTGACGAAGGTGACCGGCAGGAAGGCGCGCAGCGCGCCGTACCGGCGCATGTCCTGCTCGTCGTTCATCCCGTGCATCACCGCGCCGGAGCCGAGGAACAACCCGGCCTTGAAGAAGCCGTGCGCCAGCAGGTGCAGGATCGCCACCGCGTACCCGGCAGTGCCCAGCCCGGCGGCCAGCACCATGTAGCCGATCTGGCTGATCGTCGAGGCGGCCAGCGCGCGTTTGATGTCGTCGAGCGCACAGCCGATGATCGCCCCGAACAGCAGGGTGATCGCCCCGACGATCGCCACCACCAACCGGGCGTCCGGGGACAGGTCGTAGAGCGGGCCGGACCGCACGATCAGGTACACCCCGGCGGTCACCATGGTGGCGGCGTGGATCAGCGCCGACACCGGGGTGGGGCCCTCCATCGCGTCGAAGAGCCAGGCCTGCACCGGTAGCTGGGCGGACTTGGCGCAGGCGCCGAGCAGCAAAAGCAGGCCGATCGCGGTGAGCATGCCGCGCGGCGCCTGGGGTGCGGCGGCGAACACCCCTTCGAACTGCAGGGTGCCGAAGGTGGCGAACATCGCGAACATGGCCAGCGTGAAGCCGAAGTCGCCGACCCGGTTGGAGACGAACGCCTTCTTGCCGGCCGCCGCGGCGACCGGCTTCTCGAACCAGAAACCGATCAGCAGGTACGACGCCAGGCCGACGCCCTCCCAGCCGGTGTAGCAGCCCAGGTAGTTGTCGGAGACCACCAGCAGCAGCATCGCCGCCACGAACAGGTTCAGGTAGGCGAAGAACCGCCGCCGCTCGGTGTCGGCGGCCAGGTAGCCGATCGAGTAGATGTGGATCAGCGCCCCGACGCCGGTGATCAGCAGCACGAAGCAGATCGACAACGGGTCGATCAGGATGCCGAAGTCGACCCGCAGCTCGGCGACCGGCACCCAGGTGAACAGGTACGGGTGGATGGTCCGCTCGGCGACCGGCCGGCGCAGCAGTTCGGCCAGCAGCACCAGCCCGATCCCGAACGACGCCAGCACGGTGGCGCAGCCGACCAGGTGGCCCCACCGGTCACTGCGCCGGCCGGCGACCAGCAGGATCAACGACCCGGCGGCCGGCAGCGCCACCAGCAGCCAGCACAGGTGTGTCAGGTAAGTCTCAGGCACCGGAATTGTCAGCCTCCCAAAGCGTTCTCAGCCCCGCAGCAGGTTCGCGTCGTCGACGGACGTGGATCGGCGGGCCCGGAAGATCGTCATGATGATGGCCAGGCCGACCACCACCTCGCAGGCGGCGACGACCATGGTGAAGAACGCCACCATCTGGCCGTCGAGCCGGCCGTGCAGCCGGGCGAACGTGACGAACGCCAGGTTGGCCGCGTTGAGCATCAGCTCGATCGACATGAACATCACCAGCGCGTTGCGCCGCAGCAGCACCCCGGCCGCGCCGATGGTGAACAGCATCGCCGCCAGATACAGGTAGTTGGCTGGATTCATCTAGCGCTGCTCCTCGGTGGCCTGGTCGGCGATGATGCTGCGCTCCGCCTCGACGTGGCGCCGCTCGGCATCCTCGACGACCCGCTCGACGCTCGGTGCCCGGCCGGCGTCGCCGGTGTGGTCCACCCAGCGGTGCTGCAGGGTGTCGGAGACCGACAGCTCCGAGTAGGACCCGTCGGGCAGCAGCGCGGCGATGTCGACGGCGTTGTGCCGCGCGTACACCCCCGGCGTCGGCATCGGGGTGACGTGCCGGCCGAGCTGGAAGCGCCGGATCGACAGCTCCCGCTGGGTCAGCCGAGGGGTGAGCCGCTCCCGGTGTGCCAGCACCATCGCGCCGAGCACCGCGGTGACCAGCAGCGCACCGGTCAGCTCGAACGCCCACAGGTAGCGGGTGAAGATCAGCGCCGCCAGGCCTTCGACGTTACCGCCGGCGTTTGCCTGGCTCAGCCCGGTGAAGGACAGGCCGGCGCTGCCGATGGCGCCGATCAGCAGCACGCCGAACCCGATCCCGGCGGCCGCGGAGGCGACCCGCTGCCCGCGCAGCGTCTCGACCAGCGAGTCCGCCGAATCCACCCCGATCAGCATCATCACGAACAGGAACAGCATCATCACCGCACCGGTGTAGACGACGACCTGCACCACGCCGAGGAACATCGCGTCCTGCATGAAGTAGAAGACCGCCAGGATCAGCATCGTCATCGCCAGGAAGAGCGCCGAATACACCGCTTTGGCGGCCGCCACCACGCCCAGCCCGCCGATCAGCGCCAGCGCACCCAGCAGCCAGAACGTCACCGCCTCCCCGGTCGAGGTGCGGGCGAGGACGTCGGTGGCCAACACGGTGGTCATCAGGATTTGCCCTGTTTCTTCCGGTCCAGCAGCACGAACAGGTCCGGATTGTCGGCCAGCCCGTCGGCGGTGACATTGCCCAGGTAGTAGTCCTTGTCGGTGGCCCCGGGCGGCATCGGGTGCGGCGGGGCCGTCATGCCCGGCTCCAGCGGGGCCAGCAACTGGTCGCGCTCCCAGATCATCTCCGCCCGGTTGTCGGCGGCCATCTCGTACTCGTTGGTCATGGTCAGCGCGCGGGTCGGGCAGGCCTCGATGCACAGCCCGCAGCCGATGCAGCGCAGGTAGTTGATCTGGTAGACCCGGCCGTAGCGTTCGCCGGGGGAGTACCGCTCCTCGTCGGTGTTGTCGGCGGCCTCCACGTAGATGGCGTCGGCCGGGCACGCCCAGGCGCACAGCTCGCAGCCGATGCACTTCTCCAGGCCGTCCGGGTGCCGGTTGAGTTGGTGCCGGCCGTGATAGCGGGGCGCGGTCGGTTTCTTGTGCTCCGGGTAGCCGTCGTTGATCGGCTTCTTGAACATCGTCCGCCAGGTCACACCGAAGCCGGCCATGGCCTCCCGGAAGGTGCTCCGACGCCGCTCGCCGGGATCGACATCGAAGTCAGCCACGGACTTCCTCCTTCGTGACCCGGGCCGGCAGGCCGGCCGCCGGCTGACGCGACGGCAGCGGCGGGGTCGGGAACCCGCCGTCGGTGATCGCGGCCGGGCCGGGCGCCGGAGCCTTTTCGGCCGGCGCGGTCATCCGGTGCGGATGGCCGCTGATCAGGCTGAATCGTCGATGCAGCCAGACCACCAGCACCAGGCTGGTGAGCACGCTGATCGCGATCAGCACCGCGTCCGCGTGCGGGTAGCCGCCGTTGCGCAGGCTGCGCATCGCCGCGGCGACGATCACCCAGGCCAGCGCCAGCGGAATCAGGATCTTCCAGCCCAGCGCCATGAACTGGTCGTAGCGCAGCCGCGGCAGGGTGGCGCGAAGCCAGATATAGACGAAGATGAAGCCCCACACCTTGACGGTGAACCACACCAGCGGCCACCAGCCGGTGTTGGCGCCGGCCCAGATGCTCAGCGGCCACGGAGCCTGCCAGCCGCCGAAGAACAGCGTGACCGCCAGCGCGGAGACCGTGGTCACGTTGATGTACTCGGCCAGGAAGAACAGCGCGAACTTCAGCGACGAGTACTCGGTGTGGAATCCGCCGACCAGCTCGCCTTCGGCCTCGGGCAGGTCGAACGGCGCCCGGTTTGTCTCGCCGACCATCGAGGTGAGGTAGACCAGGAAGACCGGCATCAGCAGCA
>NZ_JBYCLB010000351.1:0-1563 GCF_057473705.1 Mycobacterium sp. TH-M15
CTTCACGGTCACGCTGGTCACCATGTACGGCCAGACCCGGATCCTGTTCGCGATGGGCCGCGACGGCCTGCTGCCGCCCCGGTTCGCGACGGTCAACGCCCGCACGATGACGCCGGTGACCAACACCGTGATCGTCGGGATCGCCGCGTCGCTGCTGGCCGCCGTCGTCCCGCTGCAGGACCTGGCGGACATGGTGTCCATCGGCACGCTCACCGCCTTCATCGTGGTGTCGGTCGGGGTGATCGTGCTGCGGGTGCGCCAGCCCGACCTGCCCCGGGCGTTCAGGGTGCCCGGTTACCCTGTCACGCCGGTGCTTTCGGTGCTGGCGTGCGCGTACATCCTGGTCAGCCTGCACTGGTACACCTGGATCGCGTTCGGCGGCTGGGTCGTGGTGGCGTTAGTCTTCTACGTCGTGTGGGGCCGCCACCACAGTGCTCTCAACGAGGTGCTCAGCCATGCGCGCGGGGACGCGCCGTGACGGTCGTCGTCGGCTACCGGGCGGGCCAGGTGGGCCTGTCGGGGCTGCACCTGGCCGTGCGCGCCACGCGGACGCTCGGCACCTCCCTCACCGTGGCCACCGTCGTGCCCAAGCCGTGGCTGACGCCGCCGCGCGCCGACTACGACGACTGGGCGGACCGCGTGGCCGCCGAGTCGGCCGAGGAGGCCGCGCGCTGCCTGCGTGCCCTGGCCGACGGGGTCGAGGTCGCCTACGTGCACCGCGCGCACCGCTCGGTGGCGGGCGGCCTGATCGAGGTGGTCGAGGACGCCGGCGGGGATCTGCTGGTGCTGGGGTCGCTGCCCAGCGGCGGGCGCGGCCAGGTGGTGATCGGGTCGACCGCCGACTGGCTGCTGCACGCCTCGCCCGTGCCGGTGGCCATCAGTCCGCGCGAATACCGTTCGCATACCGGCACATTGGCGCGGCTCACCTGCGCCTACTCCGCGACCCCGGACACCGTCGACGTGGTGCGGCGCTGTTTCGAGTCCGCCGCGCGGTTCGGGGTGCCGATGCGGGTGCTCACCTTCGCCGTGCGCGGCAAGACGATGTACCCCCCGAAGGTGGGATTGGACGCCGAGGACTCCATCCTGGCCGCGTGGCTGGATCAGGCACGGGAAATCTTGGCGGACTTGAAAACTCGGCGCATCGTCGGTGACGACGTCCTGCTCGACGTGGTCGCCGGCCACTCGTGGGAGGAGGTGCTGGGCAAGGTGTCCTGGGTGGACGGCGAGATCCTGGCGCTGGGTACGTCGCCGCGCGGCGACCTCCGCCGCGTGTTCCTCGGGTCGCGCAGCACCAGGATCATCCGCAACAGCCCGGTGCCGGTGCTGGTGCTGCCGGGGTGAGCTACCGCTGCGCGGCGGCGTTGGCCGCGGCCTGGGCCCGCTTCAGGGTGGCCGCCACGTCGCCCCGGCCCAGGAACATCTCGTCGAAATAGCCTTGCAGGGCAACCTCTCCGGCGGGGAAGCCGGCGCCGCCCGGCGCCGGGATCCGCGGGCCGTGCAGTACCGAGAAGAACGGTGTCACGTCGATGCCGCGGTGGGCCCAGTAGTCGAAGTAGACGTGCT
>NZ_JBYCLB010000352.1:0-3795 GCF_057473705.1 Mycobacterium sp. TH-M15
GGCGGGCGCTCGCCGCCGAACGCCTCGTCGAGCAGCCGGCGGTAGTGCTCCGGGCGGGCCGGGTCGATCCGGTAGCTCTGCGGCGTCGGCCGCTCGAACTCGGCCCCGGCCGGCGCCGGCTCGACCAGCACACACGACTGGTCGTGCCCGCCGAGGTGTTCGCCGAGGGCAGCCGCGGCGGCGCCGTCGTCGGCGAGGATCAGCCAGCTGCCGGCTCCGACCGGCCGGCTGCCCGGCTGGCCGGCCGTCGGGCTGGGCTCGGGGCGCCAGTGCAGCTGGTAGACCCGGTCCCGCAGCCGGGCCGCGGCCGGGCCGGCGATCCGCTGCAACCGCAGACCCTTGGCGACGGCGGCGACGCTGCCGTCCTTCCGCAGCAGGTAGACGTCACCGACGACGCTGCCTCGCTCGGACAGCTCCGTGGACGCCAGCACCGCATGCCCCCAGGCCACGTCGGCCAGCGAGACCGGGGCGTGCAGTTCGGCGAGCCCGAACGGCACGTACATGCCCCGCGACCGGGTGTCGGTGTACTCCGGCAGGGCCGCGGCCAGCGCCTGGAAGCACGCGTCGAGCACCGCGGCGTCGGCCGCGGTGCCAAAGCCATGCAGCCCGGCGCGGCGGGCCGGCTTCGGCGTCAGCCGGGCGATCGCCTCGCCGTCCCGGCGCCAGATCTTCTCCACGACCTGGAAGCCGGGCCCGTACTCCAGCGCGCCGTCGGCCAGTCGCCGGTAGAACGACGACCCGGGGATCTCGTCGGCGCACCGCGCCCGCACGGTCTCCGGCGAGTCGTGGCCGCCCTGGCTACCGTCGGCCGCGGTCAGCACACCGTCGGCCAGCCGGGACCATCGCTGGTCGGATTCGGCGGTGTAGCAGTCGAACGACACGGTCGGGCCGGTCGGGTCGCCGGTCAGCACGAACTGCACGGTCTGTGCTTCGGTGTCGGCGAACTCCAGCATCCGGTGCAGGGTGACGTCGCGGATCGCCCACTCCGTCGATCCGAACGCACGCGCCGCACCGGCCTGGACCAGCCGCAGCAGCAGCGAGACCGGCAGCACCGGCGTGCCGTGCACCCGGTGGTCGGCGAGCTCGGGCAGCAGCCCGGTGCCGACCTCCACCTCGGCCAGGGTGGTGCCCGGGTCGGCCGCCGAGCGCAGCGGTCCGCGCCAGGGCAGCGCATCGGCACCGCCGCCGGCGTCGGCCGAGGACACAGTCCGGTGCCGAGGCGCGGCGATGGTGCCGGCGTCCAGCCAGGAATGCACCCGCTGCCACGGGTAGCTGGGCGCCGCAACCGGCCGGCTGCCGGCCGGGTAGACCTGCTCCCAGGCGATCGGCTGGCCCAGCGTGTAGAGCGTGCCGAGCGCGGCGAGCGGTGCCGCCCGGCCCTCGTCGCGGCGCAGCGACGGCAGCAGGGTGACGCTGCGGCCCCGCTGTTCGGCGTCTTCGCGGGCCGCGGTCAGCAGGATCGGGTGCGGGCTGATCTCGACGAACACCTCGTGGCCGGCGTTCATCAGCTGCTGGATGGCCGGCGAGAACCGCACCGGTGAGCGCAGGTTCTGCACCCAGTAGTCGGGGTCGAAGAGCCGGTCGGTGAGCAGGTCGCCGGTGACCGCCGAGTACACCGGCACGGTCGGCGCGGTCGGCTTCAGCCCGCCGAGCATGCCGCGCAGGCCGGTGCCGAGCGCCTCCATCTGCGGGCCGTGCGAGGCGACGTCGACGTCGATCCACCGGCAGAACCGTTCCCGCCGTTCGAGCTCCGCGACGAGCTCGGCCAGTGCCGGTTGCTCACCGGAGAGCACCGTCGACCGGTGGCTGTTGTTCGCCGCGATCGCGACCCGGGCTTCGCGGCCGGCGATCAGCTGCTGAGCCTCGGCGAGGGTGACCTCGGCGACCAGCATCGCGCCCTGCCCGCGCACCTGGCGCAGCTGGTGCGCGCGGGCGTAGATCACCCGGGCGGCGTCGTCGAGGCTCAGCGCCCCGGCGACGTGCGCCGCGGCGACCTCGCCCATGCTGTGCCCGACGATGGCTGCCGGTTCGACCCCCCAGGATCGCCAGAGCGCGGCCAGCGCGACCTGCACCGCGAAAATGGCCGGCTGGATCCGGCCGATGTCGGTAAGCTCGGCTTCCGCTTCCCCGGCCAGCTCGGTCAGGATCGACGTGCCCAGATAGGCGCGCAGCGCGCGGTCACACGCGTGCAGCGCGTCGCGGAACACCGGCTCCTCGTCGGCCAGCTGGCGCGCCATCCCCCGCCACTGCGAGCCCTGCCCGGAGAAGATGAACGTCACCCCCGGCGACTGGCCCGGCCGACGCTGCCCGACGGCCAGGCCGGTGCGCGCCTCGCCCTGCCGGTAGGCGGCCAGCGACTCGAACATCGCCGCCGGCGAGTCGCCGACCACGGCCAGCCGGTACTCGTGGTGTCCGCGGCGTGCGCCGGCGGTGTAGCACAGGTCGGCCAGCGAACGCTCCCCGAACGTGGACATCAGCGCCATCTCGTACTCGCCGACCAGCGCAGCCAGCGCCTCCGGCGAGCGGGCCGACAGCGGCAGCAGCTCGGCGCGGGCCCGCCCGTCGCCGGTCTCGTCGACGGTGGCGCCACGTACCTGTGGTGCCTCGGTGAGCACCACGTGCGCGTTGGTCCCGCCGAAGCCGAACGAGCTGACCCCGGCCACCGCCCGGCCGCCGGTGCTCGGCCACGGCGTGGTGCTGCGCACCACGTCCAGCGGCAGGTCGTCGAACGGGATGTGCGGGTTGGGTGCGGTGAAGTTCAGGCTGGCCGGGATCACCCGGTGCTGCAGCGCCAGCGCCACCTTGATCAGCCCGGCCACCCCGGCCGCCGCCTCCAGGTGGCCGATGTTGGTCTTGACCGATCCGACCATGCACCGGCTGCCCGGCGGACGCCCGTCGGCCAGCACCGTGCCCAGCGCCTTGGCCTCGATCGCGTCGCCGATCGCGGTCCCGGTTCCGTGCGCCTCCACGTACTGCACCGCACCCGGCGGCAGGCCGGCCCGCCGGTAGGCGGTAACCAGCACGGCTTCCTGCGATTTCTCGCCCGGTGCGATCAGACCGTTGGTCCGGCCGTCGGAGTTGGTGGCGCTGCCGCGGATCACCGCGTAGATCGAGTCGTTGTCGGCCAGCGCCCGGCTCAGCGGCTTGAGCACGACGACCCCGGCACCCTCCCCGCGGACGTAGCCGTCAGCGTCGGCGTCGAAGGTCTTGCACCGACCGTCCGGCGCCATCACCCGGGCCTTGCTGAAGTTGATCGACAGCGCCGGCGAGAGCATCACGTTCACGCCGCCGGCCAGCGCCATCGTGCACTCGCCGTCGCGCAGGCTGCGGCAGGCCAGGTCGAGGGCGACCAGCGACGACGAGCAGGCGGTGTCGACCGCCATGGATGGCCCGTGGAAGTCGAAGACGTAGGACAGCCGGTTGGCGGCGATGCTCAGCGCGTTGCCGGTGCCGGTGTAGGCGTCGACCAGCTGCGGCTGGCCCATCCGCAGGAATCCGTAGTCGTTGGTGGAGATGCCGACGAAGACTCCGGTGCGGCTGCCGGCCAGCCGATCCGGCACCTGCCCGCCGTCCTCCAGCGCCTCCCAGGCCACCTCCAGCAGCAGCCGCTGCTGCGGGTCCATCTGCTCGGACTCGCGTGGCGAGATACCGAAGAACGGATAGTCGAACTGGTCGACGGCGCGCAGGAATCCGCCCCGGCGGGTGACCGCGGTGCCCGGCACCGACGGGTCCGGGTTGTAGAAGGCGTCGGCGTCCCACCGGTCCGGCGGCACCTCACTGGTGGCGTCGGTGCCG
>NZ_JBYCLB010000353.1:0-2454 GCF_057473705.1 Mycobacterium sp. TH-M15
CGCCGCCCGGGTGGTGCTGGTGGCGGCGGACCCGGGACCGCCGCCGGAGCCACTGCCGGCCCGGGCGACCGGCGCCGACCTGGTGCTGGCGGGGGCACCCCCGGGGCGGGGAGACTTCCGAGGCTGGGAGCGGTTGATCGCGCCGCGGTCGGTGCATGTCGTCCGCCCCGGGCACGCCGCCGCGGACCTGCGCCCGCTGGCGGCGCGCATCGCCGGACGCTCGGTCGGGCTGGTGCTCAGCGGTGGAGCCGCCCGGGCGTTCGCCCACCTCGGGGTGCTGGACGAGTTGGAGGCGGCCGGGGTGACCGTCGACCGGCTCGCCGGCACCAGCATGGGCGCGATCATCGCCGCGTTCGCCGCCATCGGCATGGACGCGGCCGCGGTGGACGCGAACATCTACGAGTACTTCATCCGACACAACCCGACAAGCGACTACACCCTGCCGAGCAAGGCGCTGATCCGCGGCCGGCGCACAGCCAATGCCCTGCGCACCGCCTTCGACGGGCAGCTCGTGGAGGAGCTGCCCAAGCAATTCCGCTGCGTCAGCGTCGATTTGCTGAATCGGCGATCGGTCGTGCACCGGCACGGCCTGCTCGCCGACGCGGTCGGCTGCTCGCTGCGGGTGCCGGGACTGTATGCCCCGGCGGTTTACCACAACACGTTGCACGTCGACGGTGGGGTGCTGGACAACCTGCCGGTGACCGCGCTGGCCGGCCGGGAGGGTCCGCTGATCGCGGTGAACGTTCGCACCGGTGGCGAACCACGCGTCGGCACCGACCCGCACCAGCCACATACCCCCCGGGTGCCGGGCATCGGCGACACCCTGATGCGCGCCATGACGATCGGCAGCGCGATGGCATCGAGCACGATGCTGGCGCAGGCCGACGTGGTGATCAAGCCCGACGTGAGTGACGTCGGATTTCTGGAGTGGCACCAGATCGACCGCGCCCGCGAGGTGGGCCGCGCCGCGACCCTGGACGTCCTGCCGCGGATCATCGCGGCGGTGCAGCGCTGAGCGCCGAGGGGAGTCGGCGAAGAAGCTCTCCGCGGCTGATCTGCGGAGTACCGTTGGATACTGAAGCTGAACGGCGGTCCGGGCTGATCAGCTAGCTTGCGGGGTCAGGCATGCCGGGTTTGGAACCGGCCTGATGGGACGAACATGGCGGAGATCGCGATCGTCACCGACAGCAGTAGCTATCTGCCGGATGCGCTGATCGACCGCCTCGAAGTCACGGTGGTCTCCGGCTACTACGACCTCGGGGACGGCCCGCTGCGTGAGTCGGAGTTCGACGGCGATTTGCCGCGGTTCTACGCCCAGCTGGACGCGTCGAAGACGGTCGCCAGCACCTCGCCGCCGCCGGTCGAGGATTTCATCAAGGTGTTCGAGCCGCTGCTCGAGCAGCACAGCGCCGTCGTCGCGATCACGGTCTCCTCGGCCGTCTCCGAGGTGTGCACGCTCGCCCGGCAGGCGGCCGCCGAGCTGGCGGGCCGAGGTGGCGAACGGGTGACGGTGATCGACTCGGCCGGTGCCTGCGGCCACCTGGGGGTGCAGGTGATAGCCGCAGCGCGGGCCGCCGCTGCCCGGGCGGACGTCTCCCGGGTGTTGGCGGTGACCCACCGGGTGCGCCAGGAGGTCGGGCAGTGGAGCCTGCTGGACACGCTGGAGTACCTGCGGCGCAGTGGCCGGATCGGAACCGCCGTCACCTGGATCGCATCCGCGCTCGACCTCAAACCGATTCTGACGATGGAGTCCGAGATCCGGGCCGTCGAGCGGGTGCGCACCCGCAAGCGGGGCATCGAGCGGCTGGTCGAGCTGATGAGTCAGCGCCGCGCGGTCGGCGCCGATCGGTGGTTCGTGCAGCACGCGGCCGCGCCCGAAGACGCGCAGCGGTTGGTCGACCGGCTCGGCGAGATGTTCGGCACCGAACCGGAGTTCACCGGCGAGGTGGGTCCGATATTCGCGACGCACGTCGGTCCGGGTGCGCTGCTGGTCGGTGGATTCCCCAGCGCGGCGCTGGACGGCGCCGATGGCTGACATTGCGATCGTCACCGACAGCACCGGCTACCTGCCGACCGCGCTGATCGACAATCTCGGCATCACCGTGGTGTCGCTGTACTACGACGTCGGCACGGGCCTGCTGCGCGAGTCGGAGTTCGACGGGGATTTCGGGCGGTTCTACGCCCAACTGGACGCGTCGAAGACGGTGGCGAAGACGTCGCCGCCGACCGTCGCGGATTTCGTCGCGGTCTTTGAGGGGTTGCTGTCCCAGCACGGCGCCGTCGTCTGCGTGTTGATCTCATCGGGCATCTCCAAGACCTGTGCGGTGGCTCGCCAGGCCGCCGAGCGCCTGGAATCCGAGGGTCGCGGCGGTGAGCGGGTGACGGTGTTCGACTCGGCCGGCACCGTCGGCGATCTGGGGGTGCAGGCGATGGCGGCCGCGCGGGCGGCCGCCG
>NZ_JBYCLB010000354.1:0-3629 GCF_057473705.1 Mycobacterium sp. TH-M15
CCGGGTCTCGCTGTACCGATTCGTCTCGGACAAACTGGTCAACCTGGCCGTCCTGGACGTGCAGACCCTGGACTGGCCGGACGACCCACCGGCGCACCAGTGGCAGGTGAACGGCAACACCAAGTGCGCGCTCAACACCGACGACCAGGCGGCCGGCGGTCTCGCCGTCCGCGACCAGGCGCTGCGCGACGCCAAGATCGACCCGGCGACGGCCCAGCAGCGCTTCTGTTCGGAGCCCTGGGCCAGTTTCTACCGCTGACCGGCCGCCAACGCCGATCGGGCCGCCGCGGTCAGCCGTTTGAACTGCTGGCTGTCGACGTCGAAGGACCACGCGTGGCGTCCCGGCCTGGGCAGCCCGGCGGCGCGCAGTGCGTCGGACGCCGGCCGGTAGGCGCCGCTGAGCGGAAACTCCGGCACGATCTGGACGATGTCCGGTCCGGGGCCGGTCGGGATCCCGGCCACCGCTTCGGTCAGATCGGCGCCGGTGATCGTCGCGCCCGGCTGCAGCGTCACCGCGGAGACCACGACCTGGTCCCCGTCGGCGGTGGGCACGCCGTAGGTCACCGCCAGGTCCACCCCGGTGACCAGACCGAGCGCGTCGGTGATCGGCGCCGGGTACACGATGCCGCGGCCGGTGTGGATCAGCGCGCCGCGCCGGCCCACCAGCCAGTAGTCCCCGTCGTCGTCGCGCCGGAACAGATACTCGGTCGAGATCCAGGTGTCGGCCGGGGCGAACACCCCGCGTTTCACCGATGCCGACGGGTCGATCGGCCCGCGGGGTCGGGCCAGCAGCACCCCGACCTCATTGACCGCCGCGACCTGGACAAAGCCGTCGTCGTCCTCCAGGATCAGGTCGTCCTCCGCGTCGTAGGCGGCCAACGCCACCTCGCCGGCACCGGGCAGCGGGCGTCCCTTGCTGCCGACCTTGGCGCCGGAGACGTTGGCCAGCACCGCCTGGCCGTCGGCGGTGGCGAAGAACTCCACGATGCGGGCCGGGGCGTAGCTGTCCATCACCCGCTGCCACAGCCCGGTCGGCATGCCGGAGCCGATGAACAGCCGGACCGGATGGTTGCCGTGCAGCGCCGAGGCGGCTTCGCCGACGACCTCGCGGAGCATGGCCCAGGTGTAGGACACCACCGTCACGCCGTACTGGCGCACCTCGGCGACGAACAGGTCCGGGCGAAAACCCCGGGAGAGCGCGATCCGGGTGCCGCCGACCACCGCGCCGCCCAGGCTGACCAGCAACCCCGACTCGTGGTACAGCGGGGTGAGGCAGTACACCGTGTCACCGGCGCCGAGCGCGGCCGCCGAGGCGGTGCCGAATGCCGAGAGCGCCCAGCGGTAGTTGGTGATCTGCTTGGCCACCAGCTTGCCGCCGGCATTGCTGAGCACGACGAAGGCCAGGTCACGGGCGAAGCCGGGGTTCGCCCGGTACCAGCCGGGCAGCTCGACGGTGTCCGGGTCGATCTGTTCCATGTCGATCACGTCGGCGTCGGCCGGCAGGTGCAGTTCGCGTGCCTCACCACCGCCGAGCACCAGCACCTGACACCGCAGTTCCCGAGCCGCCGCCAGCGCCGTGTCCAGGTTGGTCGGTCCGGTGATGATCTCAGCCACCCCGCCGATCCGGGCCGCCGCCACCAGATCCACGTCCGGGGGCATCAGCACCGCGACCGCGCCCAGCCGCGACAGCGCGGCGATGGCCACCAGGGCGCTGGGCCGGGTCTCCATCAGCACCCCCACGTGCACGCCCTGCCGGACGCCGACGGCGACCAGGCCGCGGACCACGTTGTCGATCCGGCGATTGACCGCCTGGTAGGTGTGCACCCGCCCGTCGAACAGCAGGAACTCGCCGTCGGGTGTGTCGTCGGCCTGCTCGTCGATGATCCGGCCCAGCGAGATCCGGGTGTGGTCGTTGATCTGGCCGAGTCGGGCCAGCCGCGGCAGCGTCCGTGCCGTCTCGATCGCCAGCGTGCGCACCGACTTGTTCACCGCGCCAACCGCATCGACGGCGCCTCGGGCCAGCGTCAGCGCGAAGTCGGAGGCTTCCCCGATACCGTGCGCCATCCGGGTGCTCAATGCGACACCGCTGTCGGAGTGTTCGGCGGGTTGGTCGGCCATCGGGGCCACGCCGGCCGGACGGTTGCCGTCACCGGAGATCCAGCTGACCCAGTGGGCCACCGTCGGCCAGCTGAGCTCGGTGGCCTTGGACCCGACGACCAGGCCGAAGTGGCCGGTGCGCAGCGAGTATTCGTAGACGTCGGCGTTGGGGGCGGCGCGACGGATGCCGCGGACGGCGGCCGGCTGCCCGATGTCGTCGACCTCGCCGACGAACGCCAGCACCGGGCAGGTGATGTCGGTCAACGTCACCAGCTGCCCGTTGATCGCGAAGCCGCCGCTCATCATCCGGTTGTGCGCGATGAACTGCTTGAGCAGCTGCGAGATCGCCGGGCCCGACCAGGCGATCCAGCCCTCGGACTCCAAGAACTTGCGTTGCGCTTCGCGCGGCAGCAGCGCCTCACGGTCGTGTAGCTGCCGCAGGAAATCCAGCCGGGCCTTCGCCGTTTTGAGCGGGTCCATCAGCTGGAAGCCGACCCGCGCCATCCAGCCGGAGATGTCCAGGTGGTTGAAGACGTGGTCGGCCATGAAGTCGGCGCCCACCGACGCCAGGTTGGGCGGCAGGCCCATCGGCAGCGCGGCCAGGGTGTCCACCGGCGCCCCGAAGGTGACGAGGCTGGCCAGGCTCTTCGACCGCCGGTACGCCGCCACCTGGTAGGCGAACATCCCGCCTTGTGAGTAGCCGGCCAGATGCACGTCGCGTCCGGTCGTCTCGGCGATGGTGTCGATCGCCTCGCTCAGCGCGACGATGTGGTCGGCCAGGTTGCGGCGCATCCCGCCTTCCACCTCGTCGGGCGAGCCGAAGTCGATCACCCAGGGGTCGCACCCGGCGGCGTGCAGCACCCCGACCGCCCCGTCCTCGCGGGTGACGTCCCACATGTTGGCCGACATCATCATCGGGTGCACCAGCAGCACCGGCGGGCCCGGCGGCTGGTGCCCCGGCCGGTTGTCCGGCGGGAAGTAGCGCCGCAGCTTGTACATCGGCACGCTCTCGACGATCTGGAACGGCGACGGCGCGGTGCCGGCGGTCTCCAGGCCGCCCAGCCGGAAAACCTCCAAACCGTTCTGCGCGGTGGCGATCAGCCGGCCGATGGGCCTGGTGATGCTCGACCAATTCACCGCTGCTCCCCCTGGTGCTGTTGTGGCTGATCATGACCGTGCGGACGGGCACATTCTGTCACATTCTCCCCACCCGGCCGGTGTGTTTTCCGGTGGCCAGTAGGGTCGGCGCGGTGGTACATCTGCTCGGCGCCGAGACGGTGAGCCTGCGGTATCCGACCGGCGTGGTGCTCGGCTCGGTGACCGTCGGGGTGAACGACGGCGACCGGATCGGCATCGTCGGCCGCAACGGCGACGGCAAGTCCAGCCTGTTGACGCTGCTCGCCGGCCGGATGGACCCGGATGCCGGCCGGGTCACCCGGCGCGGCGGGCTGCGGGGCGGGCGGGTGGGGGCGGCCGACACCCCGAACCCGGGGCACACCCGGCGGCGTAGGGGGGGGGGCGGCCGGGCGGGG
>NZ_JBYCLB010000355.1:0-3648 GCF_057473705.1 Mycobacterium sp. TH-M15
ATAAGACACGATCGATCCCCCCCCCACCTCATCTGGTAAACTACGGGGCGGCCGCGACGCGGGTTGGGGCCGCCGCTTCACCCTGCCCTCTTGACAAACTTCCCCCCATATCAGATTCCTGAAGTCGTCTCACCGTACACCACACACTCCGCCCCAATCCCCGATGAGCACCCCACCACGGCCGCCGGATCGTGTGCATGGTCATGGATGAATCCGTGATCGCCATCCACTGTGACGATCGGCGGCCAGATGCGTTGGCCCAAACACGAATCGGCCCGTGCCGGAGTCCGGTCGTGGTCGCCCTCCCCCGGGCTCACGCCCGCGGTCGCTTACCGGCTCGGCCCACTCGGCCGCCGCCCTCCCCCGGGCTCACGCCCGCGGTCGCTTACCGGCCGCCACCTCCCCGGGATAGTCGGCGTAGTACGGCACATACCCGTCGGCGCGGCCGGCCAGCACGTACAGCGGGTCGGCGACGTCGTGGCCGTCGGCGCCGTACGCCTCGTCGCGCAGCTCGACCTTGCGGCTCTTGAACGTGGTGGTGTGCGCCAGCGACGGCACCACCCGCACGAAGAGCGGCACCGCGTACACCGGCAGCCGGTCGTAGACGGTGCGAGCCAATGTCGCGCCGTCGAACGTCGCGTCGTCGCGCAGCTTCACGGCGGCCATTCCGGCCCGCCCCCCGGTGTCGGGCACCTGCACGCCGTAGACGGCGCACTCCTCGACGGCGTCGTCGGCTGCCACCGCGGCCTCGACCTCGGTGGTGGCGACGTTCTCACCCTTCCACCGGAAGGTGTCACCGAGCCGGTCGACGAACCCGGCGTGCCGCAGGCCCTGCGGGCTCATCAGGTCACCGGTGTTGAACCAGCAGTCCCCGTCGCGGAACGCATTACGGACCAGCTTCTGCTCGGTGGCGCCGGCGTCGGTGTAGCCGTCGAACGGCGAGAGTCTGTTGACCCGGCTGAGCAACAGCCCGGGCTGTCCTTTCGGCACCTTGCGCACCCAGCCATCCGGACCGCGCAACGGCCGGCCGGTGTCCGGGTCGTACTCGACGTAGGCCAGCGGCATCGGATAGGCCCCCGCGCTGCGGGCCACGTTGAAGACGTTGAGAAAGGCGATATTGCCCTCGCTGGCGGCGTAGAACTCGCAGATCCGCTCGATGCCGAACCGCGTACGGAACTCGTCCCAGATCTCCGGCCGCAGCCCGTTGCCGCAGATCACCCGCACCTGGTGGGCCCGGTCGGTCGGCTTGGCCGGCTGGTTGAGCAGATACCGACAAACCTCGCCGATGTAGACGAAAGCGGTTGCGTCGTACGCGATCACGTCGTCCCAGAACCGCGACGCCGAGAACGAGCGGCCCAGCGCCAGCGTTGCGCCGGCGTTGAGCACCGACGACACCGCGACGGTCAGCGCGTTGTTGTGGTACAGCGGCAGGCAGCAGTACAGCGTGTCGCTGCCGCGCAGCCGCAGACCCAGGCCGCCGAACGCGGCCAGCGCGCGCAGCCACCGGTAGTGGGTCATCACGCTGGCCTTGGGGTATCCGGTGGTGCCGGAGGTGAATATGTAGAAGGCGGTGTCCTTGGCCAGCACCGCCGACACCGACGCCGGGTTGCCGGCCGGCGCGTCGGCGGCCAGCCGCTGCACCTCCTCGATCGTCACCGGCTGGATCGACGCGCCGCACTCGGCGACCTCGCCGACCAGGTCCGCCTCGGCGACCAGCAGCTTGGCGTCCAGCAGGCCGAGGCTGTGGGCCAGCACGTCGCCGCGCTGGTGGTAGTTGACCATGCCGGCGATCGCCCCACACTTGGCGACGGCCAGCATCATCAGCACGGCGTTCGGCGAGTTGCGCAGCATGATCCCGACGACGTCGCCGTGGCCGACGCCGCGGGCGGCCAGCACCGCCGCGTACCGGTTGACGGTCGCGTTGGCGTCGCGATAGGTCAACCGCTCGTCGCCGAACCGGATGAACACCCGGTCGCCGACGCGCGCCGCGCGGTCCTGGAATACCTTGCCGATCGAGGCCTTGGAGTTCGGCCGGGCCGCCAGCCCGGTCACCGCGCCGCGCAGGACGACCGGGGCGTCGGTCAGCAGCCCGGGCAGGCTGGCCGCGATGTCGGCCAGCCGGACCGAGGTGTGCTCCGTGGAGCTGGGGTCGGACACGGTTGATCTCCTGCTTGCTCAGGGGGCGACCGTCAAGCCTAATCCGGGCGATCGGCGCCCGACGCGCAGGCGGTCAGTGCGGCAGCCACATCGTCGACCACCACCAGCCGGTCCAGCGCGGCCTGCGGCACGTACCCGGTGCCGACCAGGCCACGCAGCCAGGTCCACAGCCCGTCGTAGTGGCCGAGCGGGTCGAGCACCACCACCGGCCGGTCGTGCATGCCCAGGTGCGCCGAGGTCCACACCTCGAACAGCTCCTCAAGGGTGCCGATGCCGCCGGGCAGGGCCAGGAACGCGTCGGCGTGGTCTTCCATGATCTGCTTTCGCTTCCGCATGGTGTCGGTGACGATCAGCTCGTCGGCGGCGACGTCGGCCAGCTCCCGGCGCACCAGGGCCCGCGGGATGACGCCGACGGTCCGGCCGCCGCGCAGCCGGGCTCCCGAAGCCAGGGCGCCCATCGCCGAGACGTTGCCGCCGCCCCAGACCAGCGTCCAGCCGCGCTCAGCGATGGCGATGCCCACCTGTCCGGCCAGCTCCAGCAGCTCCGGGTGGGTCGGCCCGGACGCGCAGTAGACGCACACCACCCACTCGCTCGGCCATCGCACAATCGAAAGGCTATCCGGCGCCTGCGCGCACACCGTAAAATCCGCCGGGATGCCGATGCGCTGGAACGTCCCGCAACACGCGGCCGCTCTGCAGCAGCTCGACGCCGCGCTGGGCAAGGGTGCTGGTGCGGTCGTGCTCGGCCCGGACGGCAGCGGCAAATCCACGCTGGCCCGGCTGGCCGCCGAACGCCGCGCCGCGGCCCACCCGGCGACCACCATCCGCTGGGTGATCGGCACCCCCGCCGAGCGGGTGGTCCCGTTCGGCGCATTCGGCCACCTGGTGCGGGTCGCCGACGTCGGCAAGCCCGCGGCTCTGCTGCGCGCCGCCCGGGCATCGCTGGCCGCCGACTGCGCCGAGGCCGATCTGCTGCTGGTCGTCGACGACGCCCAGCACCTGGACGTGTTGTCGGCGACGCTGGTCTACCAACTGGCCCGGGCCGGGGTGGCTCGGATGGTCGTCACCGCCCGCCCCGACGCCGCCCCGGAGGCCGGCGCGATCGCGGCGCTCTGGGGTGACGGCCTACTCCAGCGGATTGACATCGCAGCCGTCGAGCCGGCCGGCGGGACTGCCGCGGTGGATGCGTTTCTGGCCGAGCTGCCCACGCCGGCCCGGGCGGTGCTGGACTACCTGGCGGTTCAAGAACCGCTGTCGCTGGCCGACCTGACCAGCCTCGCCGACGCCGACGCGATCCGGCAGGCCGAACAGCTCGGTGCCGTCGAGGTCCGCACCCGCGGCGGGCGCGGCCCGGACCCGGTGGTCTACACCGCGCACCCGCTCTTCGGCGAGCGGGCGGGGTTCGCGCTCGGCGGCCCGAACGGCCACGGCGCCCGGCGGTTGCGCACCGAGGTGGTCGGGGTGCTCTCGGCACACCCGGCCGAAGACGTC
>NZ_JBYCLB010000356.1:0-3093 GCF_057473705.1 Mycobacterium sp. TH-M15
CGGCCGGCGAGCTGGACGCGGTGCTGGCCAGCGACGACGACCGGCCCCGGGTGCATCTGGCGGCCCGGCCCGGGGCGATGACCGCCGCCGAGCTCGCCGACGAGGCGGACGGCACCGTCGGCCGGTTCTCGCCGTACGCGGTGTACCTGCCGGCCGGCGACCCCGGGCAGCTGGCGTCGATCCGTGACGGCCGGGCGCTGGTGCAGGACGAGGGCAGCCAGCTGGTGGCCCGGGCGCTCACCCTGGCCCCGCTCGACGGCGACGACGCCGGCCGCTGGCTCGACCTCTGCGCCGGGCCGGGCGGCAAGACCGCGCTGCTGGCCGCGCTCGGCGCCGCCACCGGGGCGCGGGTCGCCGCGGTGGAGCCGTCGACGACGCGGGCGGCCCTGGTCAGCGGGAACACCCGGGGCCTGCCGGTCGACGTGTTCACCGTCGACGGCCGGGACAGTGGTCTGCCGCCTGGCTTCGACCGGGTGCTGGTCGACGCGCCGTGCACCGGGCTGGGGGCGCTGCGCCGTCGTCCCGAGGCGCGCTGGCGCCGGCAGCCGGCCGACATCCCGGCGCTGGCCAAGCTGCAGCGGGAGCTGTTGGCCGCCGCGATCGGGCTGACCCGCCCGGGTGGGGTGGTGCTCTACGCCACCTGCTCACCGCAGCTCTCCGAGACCGTCGGCGTGGTCAACGACGCGCTGCGCCGCCACCCGGTGCAGGCTCTGGACACCCGGCCGCTGTTCGCCCCCGTCGAGGCGCTCGGTGACGGCCCGCACGTGCAGCTGTGGCCGCACCGGCACGGCACCGACGCCATGTTCGCCGCGGCGCTGCGGGTATCGCCCGGCTGACCCCGTCGCGGGATACCCTGCAGGCAGGACGGAGCCGAAAAGGAGGATGCAGGTGGGAGCGACCCCGACCCGGTTGCAGACATTCGTCAACGACGGGCTGACCTTCGACGTCATCGACGAGGGGCCGCTGCACGGGCCGGCCGTCGTTGCGCTGCACGGATTCCCGGAGCGGGCGGAGAGCTATCGCGGGATGATCCCGGTGCTCACCGAAGCCGGAATCCGGGTGATCGCCCCCAACCAGCGCGGCTACTCCGCGGGTGCCCGCCCCAAGGGTGTCAGGTATTACGCCGTCGACCGGCTCGTCGGCGACGTTCTCGCCCTCGCTGATCAGGCCGGGCTGACGACATTCCATGTGCTGGGCCATGATTGGGGTGCGGCGGTGGCCTGGGGACTGGCCGCCGACCACCCCGACCGGGTCCGCACCGTCACCGCGTTGTCGGTGCCGCACCCGCGCGCGTTCCTCGCCGCGCTGCCCCGCGGGCAGTTTCTCCGGTCCTGGTACATGCTCGCGTTTCAGCTACCGTGGCTACCCGAACGGTTCTTCGGGTGGGGGGTCAAGCGACCGGACAGCCGGCCGGCCCGCAAGGCGAGATCCGCGATGAAGGTCTCCGGCGCGGCATTCGCGGAGATGGCCGCGCTGTGGAACGAACCGGGTGCCGCCACGGCGGCACTGAACTGGTACCGCGCCCTGCGGTACGGGCCCAAGTCGATCGGGAAGGTCCGGATCCCCACGCTCTTCGTGTGGAGCACCGAGGACGCCGCCCTCGGTCGGGCGGCCGCCGAGCGCACCGCCGACTACGTCGAGGGACCGTACCGGTTCGAGGTGCTCGAAGGCGTCTCGCACTGGATCCCCGAAGAACGACCCGATGAGATCGCGGCGATGGTCATCGCGCACATCTTCGGGCACGGGCGCGCGGCGTCGTAGCCGCGGTGGGCTTTAGGCTTACCCCCATGTCTGCCAGTCCCCGTCGGCCGATGATCGCGCCGTCGATCCTGTCTGCCGACTTCGCCCGGCTCGCCGACGAGGCCGCCGCCGTCAAGGGCGCGGACTGGCTGCACGTCGACGTGATGGACGCGCATTTCGTGCCGAACCTGACGCTGGGCCTGCCGGTGGTGGAGAGCCTGCTCAAGGCCACCGACATCCCGGTGGACTGCCACCTGATGATCGAGGACCCGGGCCGCTGGGCGCCGCCGTACGCCGAGGCCGGCGCCTACAACGTCACCTTCCACGCCGAGGCCAGCGACAACCCGGTCGCGGTGGCCCGCGACATCCGGGCGGCCGGCGCCAAGGCCGGGCTCAGCGTCAAACCGGGCACCCCGCTGGAGCCCTACCTGGAGATCCTGCCCGACTTCGACACCCTGCTGGTGATGTCGGTGGAGCCGGGCTTCGGCGGCCAGGTGTTCATCCCCGAGGTGCTCGGCAAGGTGCGCACCCTGCGCAAGCTGGTCGACTCCGGCGAGCTGACCATCCTGGTGGAGATCGACGGCGGCATCAACGCCGACACCGTCGAGCAGGCCGCCGAGGCCGGGGTCGACTGCTTCGTCGCGGGATCGGCCGTCTACCGCGCCGACGACCCGGCCGCCGCGGTGGAGGCGCTGCGCCACCGGGCCCAGCAGGCCAGAGCCGCGTCGCCGCACCTGTCCCGATGAACCAGCCGGTCGACCGCGACGCCGCGATGTCGCTGGCCGTCGAGCGGGCCGAGCGGGTCAAGGGCGGCAGCTACCCGAACCCGCCGGTCGGCGCCGTGGTGCTGGATCGCGACGGCCAGGTGGTGGGGGTCGGCGGCACCAAGGCGGCCGGGCGAGACCACGCCGAGGTGGTGGCGCTGCGCCGGGCCGGGGAGCTGGCCGCCGGCGGCACCGCGGTGGTCACCCTGGAGCCGTGCAACCACCACGGCACGACACCGCCGTGCGTGGACGCGCTGCTGGCCGCGGGCGTCGCCGAGGTGGTCTACGCCGTCGCCGATCCCAACCCGGTCGCGGCCGGCGGCGCGGCCCGGCTCGCGGCGGCCGGGGTGCGGGTGGTCGCCGGCGTGCGGGCCGACGTGGTGGCCGCCGGGCCGCTGCGCGAGTGGCTGCACAAGCAGCGCACCGGCCGGCCGCACGTCACCTGGAAGTACGCCACCAGCGTCGACGGGCGCAGCGCCGCCGCCGACGGCTCCAGCCAGTGGATCACCAGCGATGCAGCGCGCGCCGACCTTCACCGCCGCCGCGCGGCCGCCGACGCGATCGTGATCGGAACCGGCACCGTGTTCGT
>NZ_JBYCLB010000357.1:0-1705 GCF_057473705.1 Mycobacterium sp. TH-M15
CGGCGGCCGCCGCGGTCAGGCCGGCCGGGTCGGCGTCGGCGACGGCGACCTCGGTGAGGATCTCCCCGGGCTCGGCCGGGTGCAGGGTCAACGCGTCGCGGTCCAGCCGGCAGCGCAGCACCGGGTGCGCGGCGACGATCGCCGCCAGCACGGCGCGCAACCGGCCGCGGTCGGTGCCGGCCGGCAGGTGGACCGCTTCGACCTGGCCGAGCCGGCGCGGCGAACCGTGTTGGTAGAGCCAGTGCGCGGCGGGCAGCAGCCGGATCGGCCCGCCGGTATCGGCCGCCGCGCCGGCCGGCTCCGCCTCCGCCGCCGCGTCGATCTCGGCGGCCATCTCCCGGATCGTGCGGCGCGCCAGGATGGTACGCGGCCGCAGGGCGAGCCCGCGCCGTCGCGCGGCCTGCACCAGCGACAGCGCCACGATGCTGTCCAGCCCCAGATCGGTCAGGTCGGCCGCCACATCCGGGGTGGCGCCCTCGAAGACGTCGGCGAGCGCCGTGCACAGGGCGCGTTCGGTGTCGGTGGCCGGCGCCGAACCGCCCCGGCTGCGGGGTCCGGCCAGCTCCAGCAGCGCCTCGGCGTCCAGTTTCCCGTTGCGGGTCAACGGCATCGCCGACACGGCGACGATCCGGGCCGGAACCAGGTAGACCGGCAGCCGGGCGGCGAGTTCGGCGCGGACCTGGGCCGGGTTCAGCTGCTCACCGGTGACGAAGCCGGCCAGCCGGGTGCCGGTGGGGCCGCGCATCGGCAGCACCGCGGCGGCGCGCACCCCGGCGGCGGCGGCCAGCGCCGCCTCCACCTCGGAGATCTCGACGCGGTACCCGCGCACCTTCACCTGGTCGTCGCCGCGGCCCAGGTAGACCAGCTGCCCGTCGGGCCGGCGGCGCACCAGGTCCCCGGTGCGGTACATCCGCGCGCCCGGGTTGGCCGGGTCGGCGACGTAGCGGGCGGCGGTGGCGCCGGGCCGGCCCAGATAGCCGCGGGTGACCTGGGCGCCGGACAGGTACAGCTCGCCGGCCACCCCGTCGGGTACTTCCCGCAGCGCGTCGTCGAGCACGTGGGCGGTCATGCCGGCCACCGGTTTCCCGATCACCGGAACCTCGCAGCCCGTGACGTCGGCGACGACGGCCTCCACGGTGGTTTCGGTCGGCCCGTAGCAGTTGTGCACCGCGGTGGCGCCCACCGCGCGCAGCCGCTCCCAGGTGTGGCCGGTGATCGCCTCCCCGCCCAGTGCCAGCACGCTGAGCCGGTGCCCGTGCCGGCCGTCGAGCAGGCCGGCGTCATACAGCTGGGTGAACATCGACGGTGAGGTGTCGATCATGTCGACGCGGTGCCGGGCGATGCCGTCGATGATCGCCTCGGCATCGCGCATCTGCTCGGCGGAGAACAGGTGCACGGTCTGCCCGCCGAGCAGCCCGACCAGCGGCTGCCAGCTGGCGTCGAAGCTCAGCGACCAGGCGTGGGCGATCCGCAGTCCCCGGCCCAGCCGGGCGGTGGCCGGGGCGTACATCCGCTGCTGGTGGTCGGCGAAGTAGGACGCCAGCGCCCGGTGAGTGCCGACCACGCCCTTGGGTTCCCCGGTCGACCCGGAGGTGAAGATGACGTAGGCGGCGCCGTCGGGGTGAACGGGCGGCAACTCGATGTCTGCGGGTTCGGCGCCGAGTTCGGCGAGCCGCGCCGGGGTCAGGGTGAGTTTCGGATCCGC
>NZ_JBYCLB010000358.1:0-2009 GCF_057473705.1 Mycobacterium sp. TH-M15
CGACGTTGACGTCGACGTCGTCGGTGGCGGCCAGCGCGTACCAGGCGTCGGCCAGGTCCCCGTCGCGGTAGTCCCGCAGCTCCAACTCGATCCCGGGCCGGCGCTCGGCCAGCGCCTCGACCGCCGGTGTCGCGGTGCGGGCGATCACGGTCACCCGGGCGCCGCTGGCCACCAGCAACGGCAGCCGCCGCTGGGCGACGTTCCCGCCGCCGACGACGACGACCTTCTTGCCGGCCAGCTTCAGTCCGGCCAGATACGGACTCTCAGTCACCCGGTAACTGTAGAGCTAAGAACCCGCCTCGCGCTGCAACCGCAGCACCCGAGTCCCCCAGGACCACACCTGGTCGAACAGCTCCGGCTCGCGGGAGAGCTCGACGCCCAGCGACGGCACCATCTCGCGCAGCGCCGGCAGCCAGGACCGATACCGGCCCGGGAAGCAGCGCGCCAGCACCTCCAGCATGGCCGGCACCGCCGTCGACGCGCCCGGTGAGGCGCCGAGCAGCCCGGCGATGCTGCCGTCGGCGGCGCTGACGATGGTGGTGTCGAATTCCAGCCGGCCGCGCCGGATCACCTGCACCCGCTGACCGGCGGCCGTCGACTCCCAGTCGGCGGCGGTGGCGGTCGGCGCGAAGTCCCGCAGCGCGTCGACCCGGGCGGCGTGCGGTCGCCCCAGCCGACCGATCAGGTAGCCGATCAGCTCCCGCTCACGGGCCGCCGCGGCGCAGAGCGACGGCAGGTTGTCCGGCCGGATCGAGCCGGGCAGGTCGGCGATCCCGCCGTTCTTCAGGAACCTCGGCGACCACCCGGCGAACGGGCCGAACAGCAGCCAGGACGCGCCGCCGACAAACCGGGTGTCCAGATGCGGCGCGGTCGTCGACGGTGCGCCGGGCGCCGGGACGCCGTAGACCTTGGCCCGGTGCCGCGCGGTCACCTCCGGCCGGCCACAACGCAGGAACCGGCCGCCGATCGGGAAGCCGCCGAAGCCCCTTGCCTCGGCGATGCCGGATCGCTGCAACAGCCGCAGCGTGCCGCCGCCGGCGCCGACGAAGACGAATCCGGCGTTGATCGCCTGGTGCTCGCCGGTGCGCCGGTTGCGCAGCCGGACGGTCCAGCGGCCGTCGCGCTCCCGAGTCAGGGTGTGCACCTGGTGGCCGAAGAACGCGCTGCCGCCGTTGCGCACGCCGTAGCCGATCAACTCCGTGGCCAGCGCGCCGAAGTCCACGTCGGTGCCGTCCGGGGCCCAGCCCAGCGCCACCGGGGTGTCGGGGTCGCGACCGGTCGCCATCAACGGCAGCCGGGCGGCGAATTCGTCGAAGCCGTCGATGAACTCCATACCGGCGAAGAGCGGGTTGGCGGCCAGTGCGGCATGGCGCCGGCGCAGATAATCGACGCCCCCGGCACCGGTGACGAAGCTGACGTGCGGGATCGGGTGCAGGAAGCGGCGCGGGTCGGTCAGCAGACCGTTCGCCACCGCGTAGGACCAGAACTGGCGGGTGACCTGGAACTGCTCGTTGACCCGGACCGCCTTGGCGGTGTCGATCGTGCCGTCGGCCCGGTGCGGCGTGTAGAACAGCTCGCAGAGTCCGGCGTGGCCGGTGCCGGCGTTGTTCCACGGGTCGCTGCTCTCGGCGGCGGCGGCGTCCAACCGCTCGACCAGGGTGATCGACCAGTCCGGCTGCAGCCGGCGCAACAGCGCCCCCAGGGTGGCGCTCATGATGCCCGCACCGACCAGCAGCACATCGGTCTTGGCTGGGTCTGCCACGGTGCCTAGGCTAAACCGGGTGGAAACCTACGATCTGGCGATCATCGGAACCGGTTCGGGCAACAGCATTCTCGACGAACGGTACGCCGCCAAGCGGGTGGCGATCTGCGAGCAGGACACCTTCGGCGGCACCTGCCTGAACGTCGGGTGCATCCCGACCAAGATGTTCGTCTACGCCGCCGAAGTGGCGCAGACGGTGCGCCACGCGGCCCGCTACGGGGTGGACGCGCACGTCGACCGGGTGCGC
>NZ_JBYCLB010000359.1:0-9519 GCF_057473705.1 Mycobacterium sp. TH-M15
CTGCAGTTCCCGTACTCGGCGAACGTGCACTGCGAGATCGACGTCGACGGCATATCGGCGGTGAAGGTGGACCGATTCATCAACACCTGGGCGAAGAGCAACGACCCGCTCAGCGGCGTGCTGCAGTGCGGAGCTCCGCTCAGCGGCATGGCCTGACCCGACCGGTCAGGGCCGCCAGCCGGTGGTGTCCGCCCAGTCCCAGGCCCGGCGGTAGGCGTCGGCGAACCACGGCTCCTTGGCGTCGGCGTGGTGCGCGTCGCCCGCCCACATCGCCGCCTCGGCGCTCGCCTTGGCGGCCCGGTAGCCGGCGTGTTCCCCCGGGTTCGCAGCAAGCCAGTCCAGGAACAGCAGGGCGAACTGCTGGTTGGGGTAACCGTCCGCCCGGATGTGCAGGTAGGTCGGTCGCTCCGGATCTGCCGACGCGTGAATACGCTTGTGCCACAGTGCCGCATCGTTGCTGTGGTCATACCGCCCGACAGTGCTGCGGGCATCGGGCTTGGCGACGTCGGTGATGTCGGGAAGCCGCGGATAGCCGACCGCCAGCAGTGCCTCGGCGAGTTCGTCGGCGACGCCCAGTGATTCGACCGTCACCTGGATGTCGATCACGTCCCTGGCGTCCAGGCCGGGCACCGCGGTGGAGCCGATGTGGTCGACCCGCACCGCGCGGTCTCCGCACGCCGTCCGGATCCGGGCCAGGATTCGCTCCGCCTGCGCCGGCCAGCCGGGGTCGGCCGGCACGACCGCCCATGGCGTCTCGGCCGGCTGCCGGGCGGCCACGTTCTGCGCGAACGGCAGAATCCGGTGTTGCCACACCCGGTGGCAGCGGCCGACCAGGTCGGCGTGGGTGCCGGAGTTGTCCAGCCAGACGTCGGCCGCCGCGCGGCGCTGCTCCTCGGTGGCCTGGGCGGCGATGCGGGCGCGGGCGTCGTCCGCGGGCATGCCCCGCTGCTCGACCAGCCGCCGCAGCCGGGTCGGCACATCGGCATGGACCACGACCACCAAGGCGAACAGCGGCGCCAGCTGCGACTCGACCAGCAGCGGGATGTCCTCGACCACCACGGCGTCGTCGGGCAGCGCGGCCAGGATCTCGCTGCGGCGGCGGGCCACCAGCGGGTGCACGATCCCGTTCAGCGTGGCCCGCTTCGCGTCGTCGGTGAACGCCCGGGCGGCCAGCGCGGGCCGGTTCAGCGCACCGTCCGGCAACAGGATGTCGGCGCCGAAGGCATCGACCAGCGCCGCCAGCCCCTCGGTGCCGGGCTCGACCACCTCCCGGGCGATCACGTCGCCGTCAACGACGATCGCGCCGTATTCGGCGAAGGTGGCCGAGACCGCCGACTTGCCGGCGCCGATGCCGCCGGTCAGCCCGACCCGGAGCATTTCCGGCTAGTCGTTGCCGCCGGTGAGCTTCTCCCGGAGCGCCTTGAGCTGCTCATCGCTGGCCAGCGACCCGCCCGTGGACCCGTTCTGACCAGACCCGTTGCCGGCGGACTGCGGCGGCGGCTGGACATGGTCGGCGGCGGCGAACTTCTCCATCTGCGCGGTGTGCATCTTGTGCCGGCGCTCCGCCTCGGCGTAGCGCGCCTCCCACTCGATGCGCTGGGTGTCGAAGCCCTCCAGCCACTCGTTGGTCTCGGCGTCGAAGCCCTCCGGGAAGATGTAGTTGCCCTGCTCGTCGTAGCTGTCGGCCATGCCGTACTTCGACGGGTCGAACTCCTCGGTGTAGTCCTCGTTGGCCTGCTTGAGGCTGAGCGAGATCCGCCGGCGGTCCAGGTCGATGTCGATGACCTTGACCATCGCGTCGTCGCCGACCGCGACCACCTGGTCCGGCACCTCGACGTGCTGCTCGGAGAGCTCGGAGATGTGCACCAGGCCCTCGATGCCCTCCTCGACCCGGACGAACGCGCCGAACGGCACCAGCTTGGTGACCTTGCCGGGCACGATCTGGCCGATCGCGTGGGTGCGGGCGAAGTGCCGCCACGGGTCTTCCTGGGTTGCCTTGAGGCTCAGCGAGACCCGCTCGCGGTCCAGGTCGACGTCGAGCACCTCGACGGTGACCTCGTCGCCCACCTGCACCACCTCGGACGGGTGGTCGATGTGCTTCCAGCTCAGCTCGGAGACGTGCACCAGGCCGTCCACCCCGCCCAGGTCGACGAAGGCGCCGAAGTTGACGATCGAGGAGACCACGCCCTTGCGGATGGCGCCCTTCTGCAGCTGGTTGAGGAACTCGCTGCGCACTTCGGACTGGGTCTGCTCCAGCCAGGCGCGGCGGCTCAGCACCACGTTGTTGCGGTTCTTGTCCAGCTCGATGATCTTGGCTTCGATCTCCTTGCCGATGTAGGGCTGCAGGTCACGGACCCGGCGCATCTCCACCAGCGAGGCGGGCAGGAAGCCACGCAGCCCGATGTCCAGGATCAAGCCGCCCTTGACCACCTCGATGACGGTGCCCTTGACGGCCTCGTCCTTCTCTTTGAGTGCCTCGATGGTGCCCCAGGCGCGCTCGTACTGGGCGCGCTTCTTGGACAGGATCAGCCGACCCTCCTTGTCCTCCTTGGTGAGGACCAGGGCTTCGACCTCGTCGCCGACGGAGACCACCTCGTGCGGGTCGACGTCGTGCTTGATGGAGAGCTCGCGGGAGGGGATGACCCCTTCGGTCTTGTAGCCGATGTCGAGCAGGACCTCGTCCCGGTCGACCTTGACGATCGTCCCTTCCACGATGTCGCCATCGTCGAAGTACTTGATCGTTTTGTCGATGGCGGCGAGGAAGTCCTCGGCCGAGCCGATGTCGTTGACGGCTACTTGCGGCGAGGTGACGGTGGGGGTTGACATGTGGGGGGTTGCTCCGGACAGGTTTGGTCGTAGGGACAGTTCATGGGTGTTGCATGTCCCAGGCATGCCTAGGACGTCGATGGCGCGCGATCGGACCGCGCACCACCCGTCGAGGCTACTCGACCGGCCCTACGCTGGACAAACCGGTCGCTACCCTACGACGCCGTGAGCTACGACCTGCAGGTCTGGGACCCGGATGCGCCGCACGGGTTCATTCAGACCGCGGGTGCCGCCGCGCAACTCACCAAGGAGATGTCGCCCGCCGAGGCGTTCACCGCCGCCGAGGCGGCGCGCATCATGACCGACTGGATGTATGGGCGGTCGCCGGACGGGTACCGGCAACGCCCCTCCTGACCGTCGATTGACCGGTCGGGGCGTGATGCTCGCATGGCGTCCCGGGCACCGGCACCCACCGCTACCCTGCAATGGTGTTTCGCCCGCCGTCGATGATGCCGCCGTTTCTCCCCCCGATGATCACCCAGCCGCGCCCGCTGCCCCGGCCGATCCGCCAGGTGGGGGCGCCGCTGGGCGCGATCATCGCGCTGGGGGTCATCACCGGACTGCTGGTGCTGCTGCTGACCGCGGCCAACCCGGTGGGGGCGATCACCGGGTTCGTGCTGTCCAGCGTGGTGATGTCGCTGGTGCTGCTCGCCTACCTCTGGCTGGACCGGTGGGAACCGGAGCCGCCGCGGCTGCTGCTGCTGGCGTTCGGCTGGGGTTCGTCGATCGCGGTGCTGCTGTCGCTGACGCTGGAGGTGCTGGGCCAGTCGCTGTTCGCCGCCACCCCACTGCTATCGGAGGGGTTCGACGCCGCCGCGATCCGGGCACCGTTGATCGAGGAGGCGGCCAAGGGGGCGTTCCTGCTGATCATGCTGACCGGCCGCCGCCGCAACGAGCTCAACTCACTCACCGACTGCATGGTCTACGCCGGTATCACCGCGACCGGTTTCTCCTGGCTGGAGGACATCGAATACATCGCCGGCGCCGACACACCGGGCAAGACGGTGGCTACCGCGGTGATGCGGTTGATCATGGCGCCGTTCGCCCATCCGCTGTTCACCACCATGACCGGGATCGGCGTCTACTGCGCGCTGCGGCTGCGCAACCCGGCCGCGAAAACCGGGGCCATCCTGCTCGGCTACCTGGCGGCGGTGGCGCTGCACGCGACGTGGAACGGCTCGCTGCTGCTCGGTGTGACGACCTATCTGGCCGTCTACCTGTTCTGGATGGTGCCGGTCTTCGTGCTGGTGGTGATGACCGCTGTGCTGAGCCGACGGCGAGAGCAACGGATGGTCGCCGGCAAGCTGCCCGGCATGGTGGCCGGCGGCCTGGTGACCGCGAACGAGGCGACCTGGCTGGGGTCGCTGCGCACCCGGAAGTCGGCGATCCGCGAGGCGACCCGGATCGGCGGGCGGCCGGTTGGCAAGGCGGTCGCCCGGTTCGCCGCGGCGGTGGTCGAGCTGGCGTTCGTCCGGGACCGGATCGAGAGCGGCTCCGCCGACCAGCGGGTCCATCAACTGCAGCAGGAGCAGATGTATGCGGTGGCGGGGGCGCGCTACTCCGCGCCGGTGCTGCAGTGGCTGGCCAACTACCGGGCGCCGATGCCGCCTCGCTGACCCGCAGCGCCTCGAAGGTGAGTATTCCGAAGAACGGACCGGACATCGTCACCGGCCACAATCCGATACATCCGCCGCGTCAATGCGCGGCGGGTGCCGGATCGCCGCGCTAGTGCGCCGCGGCGTGCCAGGAGCGCCCGTAGCCGACCGAGACCTCCAGCGGCACGGCCAGCGGATACGCGCCGCCCATCTTCTCCCGCACCAGCGCCTCCAGCTGCCGGTGCTCGCCGTCGGCCACCTCGAAGAGCAGCTCGTCGTGCACCTGCAGCAGCATCCGGGACCGCAGCCCGGACGCGGCCAGTGCCCGGTCGACGTCGATCATCGCGACCTTGATGATGTCGGCGGCGCTGCCCTGGATCGGCGCGTTGAGCGCGGCCCGCTCGGCGGCGTCGCGGACCTGACGGTTGTGGCTGTCCAGCTCCGGCAGGTAGCGGCGCCGGCCGAGCAGCGTCGAGGTGTAACCGTCCTTGCGGGCCTGCTCGACCACCGCGTGCAGATAGTCGCGTACCCCGCCGAACCGGGCGAAGTAGCTGTCCATCTGCTCGCGGGCCTCCTCGGTGGAGACCTTGAGCTGCTGGGAGAGCCCGTAGGCGCTCAGCCCGTAGGCCAGGCCGTAGGACATCGCCTTGACCCGGCGCCGCAGCTCCGGCGTCACCTCCTCGGTCGGCACCCCGAACGCCCGCGACGCCACGAAGGAATGCAGGTCCTCGCCGGACCGGAACGCCTCGATCAGGCCGTCGTCTTGCGACAGGTGCGCCATGATGCGCATCTCGATCTGGCTGTAGTCGACGGTCATCAGCTCGGCGAAAGGCCGCCCGGCGGCCCCTCCGTCATCCGAGCCGACCACGAACGCGTCCCGGATCAGCCGGCCCTCCTCGGTGCGGACCGGGATGTTCTGCAGGTTCGGCTCGGTCGAGGAGAGCCGGCCGGTGGCGGCGATGGTCTGGTTGAACGTGGTGTGAATCCGGCCGTCGGCGGCCACCGCCTTGAGCAGCCCGTCCACGGTCACCTTGAGCCGGGTGACGTCGCGGTGGGCCAGCAAGTGCTCCAGGAACGGGTGGCCGGTTTTTTCAAAAAGACCCTGCACAGCGTCCGCGTCCGTGGTGTAGCCGGTCTTGGTGCGCTTGGTCTTCGGCATCCCCAGCTCGTCGAAGAGCACCACCTGCAACTGTTTGGGTGAGCCCAGGTTGATCTGCTTGCCGATCACCGCGTAGGCGGCCTCGGCGGCGTCGCGGATCTGGTCACCGAACTGGTTCTGCAGCTCGTTGAGCCGACCCAGGTCGACAGCGATCCCGGCCGCCTCCATACCGGCCAGCACCCGCTGCAGCGGCAGTTCGATGTCGTCGAGCAGGCGCTCCGAGTCGATCCGGGTCAGCTCGGCGTCCAGCGCGCCGGCCAGGTCGGCGACCGCCCGAGCCCGCAGCAGGGCGGTCTGAGCCGCCTGCTCGTCGATCCCGTCCGTGTCGTCGAGCAACGAGAGCTGCTGCTGCTCATCGGATTCGGCGCGCAGTTCGCGACGCAGATAGCGCACCGACAGGTCGTCGAGGCTGAAACTGCGCTGGCCGGGCCGGACCAGGTAGGCCGCCAGCGCGATGTCCGAGGTGACCCCGGCCAGCGTCCAGCCCCGCCCGGCCAGGTCGTGCATCGCCAGCTTGGCCTCGTGCAGCGCCTTGGGCTTGCCGGCGTCGGCCAGCCAGTCCCCCAGCGCCGCCTCGTCGTCGCCGGTCAGCACCGCCGTGTCCAGGTATCCGCCGTCCCCGTCGGCGGCCGCGATCGCCAGCGCGGTGGCGTCGCTGTCGTAGCTGCGGTGGCTGCCGACCACCGCCAGCCCGGCGCGCCGCCCGTCGGCGACGTGCTCGGCCAGCCAGGCCGCCACCGTGCCGGGCGCCAGCACATCGCCGCGCAGCTCGAATCCCTCGTCGACCTCGGGTTCGGCCGCCGCCAGCTGCTCGAACAGCCGGTCGCGCAGCACCCGGAACTCGAGTTCGTCGAAGAGCCGGTGGATCGCGTCGCGATCCCAGGGGGCCAGCCGCAGCATCTCCGGGGTCTGAGCCAGCGGCACGTCGCGGACCAGGTCGGTGAGCTCGCGGTTGAGGATCACCGTGGACAGGTTGGCCCGCAGCGCGTCGCCGACCTTGCCCGTGACCGTGTCCACCTGGTCGACCAGGCCCTGCAGCGAGCCGTATTCGGTGATCCACTTCGCGGCGGTCTTCTCCCCCACCCCGGGGACGCCGGGCAGGTTGTCGCTGGGGTCGCCGCGCAGCGCCGCGAAATCCGGGTACTGCGCGGGGGTGAGCCCGTACTTCTCGACGACGGCGGCCGGGGTGAACCGGGTCAGGTCGCTGACGCCCTTGCGCGGGTAGAGCACGGTCACGTCGTCGTCGACCAGCTGCAGCGAATCCCGGTCGCCGGTGACCACCAGCACCCGGTAGCCCTGGTTCTCGGCCTGGGTGGCCAGCGTGGCGATCAGGTCGTCGGCCTCGTACCCGGGCTCGGAGAGCGTGGTGATGCCCAGCGCGGCGAGGACCTCCTTGGTGATGTCGATCTGTCCGCGGAACTCGTCGGGGGTGCTTTTACGGTTCGCCTTGTACTCCGGGTAGCGCTCGGCGCGGAACGTCTGCCGGGACACGTCGAAGGCGGCCGCGACGTGGGTCGGCGCCTCGTCGCGCAGCAGGTTGATCAGCATCGCGGTGAACCCGTAGACGGCGTTGGTGGTCAGCCCGCTCTGGGTCTTGAAGTTCTCCGCGGGCAGGGCGTAGAAGGCGCGGTAGGCCAGCGAGTTTCCATCCAGCAGCAGCAGGGTCGGGGTGGTCTCAGCGGTTTCCGGGGCGGCTGGGCTCACCGCCCCTACTCTAGGCACCCGCCGGCAGCCGCAGCAGACTCCGGGCTTTGGCGAGCAGAGCCCGGGCCGCTGGGCTGATCGGTCCCGAGGACCGCCACGCCAGCACCAATCGTCCCCGCAGCTGCGGCTGGAGTTCCATCACGCGCAGGCCGGCCCGTCGGTGGGCCATCGATTGCGGCACGATGGCGACCCCGAGCCCTCGTTCGGCGAGGTCCAGCAACGCCTGCGGGCTGCTGGCTTCGAACGCGATGCGGGGTGCGACGACCGCCTCGGCCCAGGCAGCGTCGAGTTGCCGGCGAATGCCGGTCCCGATCGGCAGCGCGATCAGTGGGTGGCCGGCGAGCTCCGCCAGGTCGACCGTGGCGCACCGGGCCAGCTCGGCGTCGGCGCGCACCGCGGCGACGATCGGCTCGTCGGCCACCACTTCGGTGTCGAGTCCGTCCGGGGTGTCACCGGGCGCGGCCGAGATGATCGCCAGGTCGAGATCACCGTCGCGGACCGCCCGGACCAGCACGTCGGAATTGGCTGTGCTGAGTGCGATCTCGACGTTGGGGTGGTCGGCGTGAAAATCCGCGAGCAGGCCGGCGACGTCGACGTCATGGGCGCT
Organism: Mycobacterium sp. TH-M15; assembly: GCF_057473705.1. NCBI lineage: Bacteria > Bacillati > Actinomycetota > Actinomycetes > Mycobacteriales > Mycobacteriaceae > Mycobacterium > Mycobacterium sp. TH-M15. The sequence continues at coordinate 7,892 of NZ_JBYCLB010000359.1, forward strand.
CACGGTGCCGATCGCGACGGTACCGCGCACCAGCTGGGCGAGTTCGTCGATTGCGGTCCGCGCGTGCTGCACCGCGGCGAGCGCCACCCTGGCGTAAGGCACTCGGCGACGCGGCCCACCCGATGTACCCGGTGGGAGCGAACGGTGGCTCACAGGCCATCTTCGACGCCCGGGCGCTCGTCGGCACCGGCGTGACCGGCCGGCCGGGCCGCGCAGTCAAACTGCAACACGTTTCAGTTTTGCGGCCTGGGTCGGATACGCTGGCCGGGTGCCAGCAGCTACTCCGCAACCCGCCATCGACGGATGGTTTGACACCGACGACGCCGGCCACACCCAGCTGATCGGCGCCAAGTGCCGGCAGTGCGGAACGTATGTGTTCCCGCCGCGGGAGAACAACTGCCCCAACCCGGCGTGTGCCGGCGACGTCCTGGAGCCGGTCGCGCTGTCGCGGCGCGGCAAGGTCTGGAGCTACACCGAGAACCGGTACCTGCCGCCGTCGCCGTATCCGCCCAGCGACCCGTTCGAGCCGTTCGCGATCGCCGCGGTGGAGCTGGCCGACGAGGGCCTGATCGTGCTCGGCAAGGTGGTCGAGGGCACCCTGGCCGCCGATCTGAAGGTCGGCATGGAGATGGAGCTGACCACCATGCCGCTCTACGTCGACGCCGGCGGTGTCGAGCGGATCGTCTACGCGTGGAAGAAGGTGGACGCGTGAGCACTCCTGAGCCGCTGTACATCCTCGGTGCGGGCATGCACCCGTGGGGAAAGTGGGGCCGCGACTTCACCGAGTACGGCGTCGTCGCCGCCCGTGCCGCGCTGGCCGACGCCGGCCTGGACGCGACGCAGATCCAGTTCATCGCCGGCGCCGATACCATCCGCAACGGCTACCCGGGTTTCATCGCCGGCTCCACCTTCGCCCAGAAGCTGGGCTGGAACGGCGTGCCGGTGTCGTCGTCGTACGCCGCCTGCGCGTCCGGTTCGCAGGCGCTGCAGAGCGCCCGCGCCCAGATCCTGGCCGGGTTCTGCGATGTCGCGCTGGTGATCGGCGCCGACACCACCCCCAAGGGCGCCTTCGCCCCGGTCGGCGGCGAGCGGAAGAACGACCCGGACTGGCAGCGGTTCCACCTGATCGGCGCGATGAACCCGGTCTACTTCGCGCTGCTGGCGCGCCGCCGGATGGACCTCTACGGTGCGACCTCCGAGGACTTCGCGAGCGTGAAGGTGAAGAACTCCCGGCACGGCCTGTCCAACCCGAATGCCCGCTACCGCAAGGAATCCGAGGTCGCCGACGTGCTGGCCAGCCCGGTGGTCTCCGACCCCCTGCGCCAGCTGGACATCTGCGCCACCTCCGACGGCGCAGCGGCGCTGATCGTGGCGAGTGCCGAGTTCGCGGCCAAGCACCTCGGCTCGCTCGACGGCGTCCCGTCGGTTCGGGCGATCAGCACCGTCACCCCGCAGTATCCGCAGCATCTTCCCGAGCTGCCCGACATCGCCACCGACTCCACCGCCGTGGTGGCAGCCCCGGAGCGGGTGTTCAAAGACCAGATCCTGGACGCGGCCTACGCCGAGGCCGGCATCGGCCCGGAGGACGTCAGCCTGGCCGAGGTCTACGACCTGTCCACCGCGCTGGA
>NZ_JBYCLB010000360.1:0-4633 GCF_057473705.1 Mycobacterium sp. TH-M15
AACGACGACAGCCCCATCGCCGTGCCGCGGGCCGCCGCCGCCCGGGCGACGGCGACTTCGCCGGCCGGGTCGACCGCCTGCACCCCGGTCGGCGAGATGACGACCGGCAGCGATATCTCCTGGCCCAGCACGGTGGTGCCGAGGTCTCGGTTCGCCGGCGCACCGACGACGTGCGGCGCGAAACCCAACTCGCTGAACGCGGCCACGTTGTCGGCGACCGTGACACCTTTCTCGCTGGCCGAGATCAGTGAGGAGTAGGCCGATTTCGGCAGCCGTTTCTTCGCCCGCTGCTGGGCGATGGCGACCGTCTCGAACCAGACGTCACGGCCCACGGTCAGACCGGGCTCTCGTCGCAGAGCCGCTTGGGCGGCTTCGCCGGGGTGACCACCCGGGTCAGCGATGGCGGTGCGCCGCGGCGGGTGCCGCGGGAGTGGTCGCTGCTCGGGATCGGCTTCGACCGCCCGTTGGCCGCCAGCGCCTCGTCGCCGAAGCCGCGGACGCACTCCGGGTCCGGTCCGTCCATCGGCAGGCCGGTGAAGAACTTGGCCGCCATGCAGCCGCCCCGGCAGGTCTGGTACAGCGGGCAGCTGGCGCAGGACCCGCCCGCGGTCGGGATGCGCAGCCGGGTGAACAGCTGCGAGTGCTTCCACACCTGGTCGAAACCACCGTCGGTCAACACGTTTCCGGCCAGGAACTCCTCGTGGATGGCGAATGGGCAGGCGTACACGTCGCCGATCGGGTCGATCAGGCAGACCACCCGGCCGGCGCCGCACATGTTCAACCCCGCCAGTGCACCCTGTTCGCCGAGCGGCGCCAGGTGGAAGAAGGAGTCGCCGGTCAGCACCCCCTCGCCCTTGGCGACCAGCCAGGTGTACAGCTGCCCCTGCTGTTCGGCGGTGGGGTGCAGGTCGTCCCAGACGTCGACGCCGCGTCCGGACGGCCGCAGCCGGGTGATCCGCAGCGTCGCCCCGTACCGTTGTGCCAGCGCGGCGAATTCGTCGAGCTGGTCGATGTTGTGCCGGGTGGCGACGACCGAGATCTTGGTGTCCGCGAAGCCGGCCGCCGACAGGTTCTCCAAGGCGCGGATCGCCATGTCGTAGGAGCCGGTGCCCCGGATCGGGTCGTTGACCTCGGCGGTGGCGCCGTCCAGCGAGATCTGCACGTCGACGTAGTCGCTGGCGGCCAGCTTGGCGGCCACCTCGGGGGTGATCCGTAGCCCGTTGGTGGAGAACTTCACCCCGACGTGGTGGGCGGTGGCGTAGTCCACCAGCTCCCAGAAGTCGTCGCGGACGGTCGGTTCCCCGCCGCCGATGTTGACGTAGAACACCTGCATGCGTTCCAGCTCGTCGATGATGTCCTTGCACTGCCGGGTGGAGAGCTCGCGCGGATCCCGCCGGCCGGAGGCCGACAGGCAGTGCACGCAGGCCAGGTTGCAGGCGTAGGTGAGCTCCCAGGTCAGGCAGATCGGCGCATCCAGTCCCCGCTCGAACTGGTCGATCAGCCGGGGCGTTCTCGGCTGAGCCGCGGTGACGGTGGTCATCGGTCCTCCTTGGGCACCAACATCGTCGATTCGGCCAGGGTGGCCAGCGCGCTGACGTACGGCGCCGACTGGGCGTCGTCGACGCCGGCGGCCCGGCAGGCGGACCGGGCGTCCGGCTGGTCGGCGAGCGACTGCACCACCGCGACGATGGTGCGGTTCTTCAGAAACGACAGCTTGCGGGTGCCGAAGTGATACAGCAGCGCGCCGAACGGCTCGGGCCGGATCGACACCTGCGGATGCAGCCGCCAGCCGCGGTCGAGGTCGAAGCCGTCGGCGATGGGGGCCGACACGCTCAGTAGACCCCGCACATCCCGTCGATGGAGACCTCTTCGACCAGGCTCTCGGTGACGAGCTCGGTCTCGGACGCCGCCGCGGTGCTCCCAGTCTGCTGCTCCATGGTGCTGGCCTTTCGTTGCGATAAGGGTCACAATCCCGGTAAGGATATGGCATCGAGTGTCAGAACGGAAGCGGATCGGGTGACAGGAACCGGGACATGACCGCGACAGCCGCACGGCGCACCGGTCGGCGCCGGTCCACCACACCGCACCACATCACCGACGTGGCGATCGACCTGTTCGCCACCCACGGCTTCGACGAGGTCAGCGCCGACGACGTCGCCCGGGCCGCCGGCATCGCCCGGCGCACCCTGTTCCGCTACTACGCATCCAAGAACGCGATCCCCTGGGGCGATTTCGACGCCCACCTGCGGCACCTGCGCGACCAGCTCGGCCGGATCGATCCGAGCGTCCCGCTCGGTGACGCACTGCGGGCGGCACTGCTGGCATTCAACACGTTCGACGAGTCCGAGACCGCCCGGCACCGCCGGCGCATGCAGGTGATCCTGCAGACCGCGGAGCTGCAGGCCTATTCGATGACCATGTACGCGGGATGGCGCGGCGTGATCGCCGACTTCGTCGCCCGCCGGGCCGGGGTGGCCGCAACCGAGCTGATGCCGCAGACGGTGGCCTGGCAGCTGCTGGGGATCGCGCTGAGCGCCTACGAACACTGGCTGGCCGACGAGTCGATCCCGCTGCCGCAGGCGCTCGGTGACGCGTTCGACGCGGTCCGCGGCGGATTCGATGACGGCTGAGAGCACCAGCGCAGCACCCTGCGGCCGTTCCTGAACCGGCCGCCGCAGACCAACGAGGTCGGCCGATCCGCGGTGCTGATCGGCGGGCTGCTCATCCTGGTGCGGCGATTCCCGCTTCCGGTACGGCTTTTCGAGTTCGGCGCGAGTGCCGGCCTGAACCTGCGCGCCGACCGGTTCCGGTACCGGTCCACCGGCGGGCAGTGCGGACCGGAGACGTCGGCGGTGCTGATCGACGACGCGTGGCGCGGCCGGTACCCGCCCGACGTCGACCTGCGGATCGGCGAGCGGCACGGCGTCGACGTCGCACCGGTGGACGTCGGCACCGACGACGGCCGGCTCACCCTGCTGAGTTACGTCTGGCCGGACATGCCGGTCCGGCTGCAGCGCCTCGACGGTGCGATCCAGATCGCGCGGGCGGTCCCGGCCGTCTTGGAACGACGATCGGCCGGCGAGGCGGTCGGTGCGCTGCGGTTGGCCCCGGACACGATCAGCGTGCTGTGGCACTCGGTGACCTGGCAGTACCTCGACGCGGCCGAGCAGGCGCGGATAACCGCCGACGTCGACACGCTCGGCGCCACCGCCGACCTCACGGCGCCGCTGGTGTGGCTGAACTTCGAACCGCAGCCCCGCAGCCGGCGCCGACGACGAATTCCTGGTGCGGGCCCGCTGCGGGCCGGGTGCCACCGACGAGATCCTCGGCGCCGCCGCGCCCACGGCCCGCCGGTGATCTGGGCCTGAGATGTCAGCCGGCTCAGCCCTGGGCCGCGGTGACGAAGTCGATCAGCTCCTCGACTCGACCGATCAGCTCCGGCTCCAGGTCGTTCCAATCCCGCACGCTGCCGCGGATCCGCCGCCACGCCGCCGCGATGTCGGCCTGATCGGCGTGCGCCCAGCCCAGCCGCTCACACACGCCGTGCTTCCACTCCACTCCCCGGGGCACCGTCGGCCAGGCTTGGCGGCCAATCCGATTCGGCTTGACGGCCTGCCAGATGTCGATGAACGGATGGCCCACCACCAGGGTGTGCGCGCCGCCGGGCCCGCGGCGGACGGCGTCGGCGATGCGGGACTCCTTGGACCCGGGTACCAGGTGGTCGACCAGCACCCCGAGCCGCCGGGAACGCGCGGGCCGAAACGCCTCGACGATGCCGACCAGGTCGTCGACGCCGCCGAGGTACTCGACCACCACCCCCTCGGCCCGCAGGTCGGCCCCCCACACCTGTTCCACCAGGTCGGCGTCGTGGCGGCCCTCCACGTAGATGCGGCTGGCCAGCGCGGTGCGTGCCCGGCCCGCGGGCGCGGGCACCGAACCGGAGGCGGTCCGGCTCGGCGCCGTCGGCGCGGCGCGGCGCGGCGCGGTCAGGATCACCGGCCGGCCGTCGATCAGGTAGCCGGGTCCGACCGGGAAGCCGCGTCTTCGGCCGTGCCGGTCTTCCAGGTCCATCCGGCCGTACTCGATCCGCACCACCGCCCCGACATACCCGGTCTGCGCGTCCTCGACCACCATGCCGATCTCCACCGGCAGCTCGGTGGAGCGGACCCTGCGCGCGGTGTGCGGGTTGTCGGCGAGGACATCGGTTCCGTAGCGATCAGGCACCCGGCGATGCTAGGCCGAAAGCCCCGCGCCGCGGGTGAACCGGGTGCGCCGTTTCGTCATCTTTTTCACGACGGCTTGGTCTCCGGCGCGAACAGGACGGATCAGGCCAGCACGTCGGCGATCGGCGCCCCGGCGGCGATCTTGGCGCGGCCACCCATCACCTTCCCGGGCCGGCCCCCGCCGACCACCGCGGCCAGCACGCCGTCGCGCTCGTAGTAGGCCAGGAACTTGTGGCCGTCGTCCTCCACCAGGTGCACGGTGTCGGTGGGCTCCGGTTCACCCAGGCACTGGATCTTCACGTCGTACTGGTCGCTCCAGATGTAGGACGGGACCACCACGTCGGAGAGCGACTTCCGGCCCAGCATGGCCGGCACCATCACCCGGACCTGGGTGACGACGTTGCTCCAAT
>NZ_JBYCLB010000361.1:0-1849 GCF_057473705.1 Mycobacterium sp. TH-M15
ACCGGGTGGCGAGTGCGGAACTCCTCGACCGTCCAGCGCCGCCCCTCCTCGAGCACCACCGTGGTCAGGCCGGCGCGGGCCAGGGTACGCGCCGCCATCGCCCCGCCGGCGCCGGAGCCGACGACCACCGCGTCGGCGTGCACCACCGACGCGCTGTCGGCGGAGCCGGTGATGCTCAGCGCCGCGTCGAGCCGGGCCGCGTCGTGCTCGGTGGCGCGGGCCAGCAGCTCGGAGGCGTAGCTGTCGGCGCCGTTCGCCAACAACACGATCGCCTTGAGTCCCTCGATGGCCGCGCCGGCGTCCGGTCCGAGCGCGGCGGCGCGGCGCAGCACGTCAGCGCGCGCATTCGGGCTCAACCGGGTCAGCGACCGGCCGGTGCTCAGATAGCTTGCCGCCGCCATGGCCAGCAGCCCGCCGCGTATCGCGAGACGAGTTGCCGCCGGCAGCTGCGCAACGTATCGGTCGACCCGCTGTACCAGCTGCGCCGGGGACGGCCCGCCGCACTCCTCGGGCAGCAGCGCGGCGCCGAACGAGGCCGTGGCGCGTTCGGCAAGTCGGCTCATATCCGGGTCCCGGCGCCCAGCCTCCCGAGCCGTCGGCCAAGCTTGATGAAGAACGGGTAGGTGCCGAAGATGGCGCCCGCCGCGGCGTGCGTCTGCCAGCCGGCCTCCGCCGTGTTCATGCCGAAAACCCCGCTGTTCCACATGAAGTCGCGGCCATTGCGGGCACGGAACGGCCGCCACAGCAGCCCGAGGCCGGGCACGTTGTGGTACAGCCCGAACGACGCTCCGAAGACGACGCCGAGTGCTGTGGCCTCGGCGGCATCCCGGTGCTCCTCGGGGAGCGCGCGTTCGATCAGCACGCCGGAGGCGATCAGCATCGGCGGGTCGAACAGAAAGCTCATGACGGGATCCTTTCGTCGACGGGCGGTGCATCGTGTCCGCGTAGGCCGACCTCGGCGTGGCCGGTGCCCAGCACCGACCAACTGCGGTCGCCGATCTCGACATGGACATCGGCCTGCTCGGTGTTGGTGCACACCGCGGTGGCGCCGTCGGGATCTGTGTAGCCCAGGCTCACGCAGCGATTTTCGGGTTGGTCGACCCGGATCAGCACCTTGCGGGCGCCGCTGCGGCCCGCCAGCTGCCAGTGTCGCAGGCCCAGCGTGGTGCGCAGCCGAAGTGACGGCAAACCACTTGCGGGCCAGTCGGTTCCATCGACCCGGAACCGGACGAACGCCGTGGGCGGCAGCCTGCTCAGGCCGGGCCGATGCGAAACGCCGGTGACCACCTCGAGCACGTCGGAACCGCCGAGCCCGGCGTGAATCCACCCCCACCGCCGCGCGTTGCCGTGCCCGTAGATGTGCGACACCGCGCCGCGCCAGCCGGCTACGCGGTGCACGACGTCGCCGACGGTGAGCGAGCCGCTGAACTCGGCAGTCGGGGCGATCACCACCTGCGCGCCGGGCAGCAGCTCACGCTCCCAGGCGACCCGCGGGAAGGTCCACAACGGGGCGGCCGCATCCGTCCAGCGCAGATCCCACCCGAGTGACCCGGCTTGTCCGGTCAGCTCTTGGAATGCCGCCGACGTGCCGGCGGCGTGAAACCAGGCCGAGCCGGTGGCGGGTTCGACCGGTTCGGGGCCGAAGCGTTCGGTCCGGGGCGGGCCGTCGGCCGGGAACCAGGTCACCCAGCCGTGCCCATACGGCGCGTGCCCGGTTCGAGCCCGCCGACCGGTCGGGGCGACCGTTTCGTGGTGCACCCACTACCCGGCTCGGGTCACCGGATCGGACAATGTCGCGTACCAGACCTCCATCCGCCCGGCCCGGCCGCGCCATCGCGGTGCGGCCGCC
>NZ_JBYCLB010000362.1:0-5295 GCF_057473705.1 Mycobacterium sp. TH-M15
AGACGGCTTGTAGGGGCCCAGGTTCCAGATCGGGTTGATCTGCAGCAGCCCGCCCATCAGGCCCAGGATGCCGGTGATCATCGCGAACAGCGCGCCGGACTTGACGGCGAACACCGGCATCACCCGCACACCGACCACGTTCTGCTCGGTGCGGCCCGGGCCGGGGAACTGGGTGTGCTTCTGGAACCAGACCAGCGCCAGGTGCACGCCGATCAGCGCCAGGATGATCCCCGGGATCAGCAGGATGTGCAGGGCATAGAGCCGGGGGATCAAGATGGTGCCCGGGAAGTCGCCGCCGAACAGCGCCCAGTGCAGCCAGGTGCCGATCACCGGCATGCCCAGCGTGATCGACGACAGCGCCGCCCGCAGGCCGATCCCGGAGAGCAGGTCGTCGGGGAGCGAGTAGCCGAAGTAGCCCTCGAACATGGCCAGGATCAACAGCAGCGAGCCGATCACCCAGTTCGCCTCACGGGGCCGCCGGAACGCGCCGGTGAAGAAGATCCGGGCCAGGTGCACCATGATCGCCGCGGCGAACATCAGCGCCGCCCAGTGGTGCAGCTGGCGGACGAACAGCCCGCCGCGGATCTCGAAGGAGATGTCCAGCGCCGACTCGTAGGCACGGGACATCTGCACGCCGCGCAGCGGCTGGTAGACGCCGTTGTAGGTGACCTCGCTCATCGACGGGTCGAAGAACAGGCTCAGGTACACACCGGTCAGCAGCAGCAGAACGAAGCTGTACAGCGCGATCTCGCCGAGCAGGAACGACCAGTGGGTGGGGAAGACCTTGTTGAGCTGACGCCGCAGCGCCGCGGCCGGGTGATACCGGGTGTCGATGTCTTCTGCTTGCGAGGCCAGCAGATCGCCGATTTTCGGGCTCATGAACTGCGCTCCCAGAATGCCGGTCCGACGGGTTCGATGAAGTCGCCGTTGGCGACCAGGTGTCCGTTGCTGTCGATGGTGATCGGCAGCTGCGCCAGCGCCCGCGCTGCCGGGCCGAATACCGGCTTGGCGAAGTGCAGCGCATCGAACTGCGACTGGTGGCACGGGCAGAGGATGCGGTAGCTCTGCTGCTCGAACAGCGACGACGGGCAGCCCAGGTGTGAGCAGATCTTGGTGTAGGCGAACAGGTCGCCGTAGTTGAAGCTCTCCTGGCCTTTGCGCTTGACCACCTTGGCCATGTCCGGCGGCCGGATCCGGATGAGCATCACCGGATTACGCACGCCCATCATGATCTCGTTGAGTTTTTCGTGCGACTCGACGGTGCTGCCGTTCCCGTCGGATTCTCGCCACGGAAAGACGGTCTCCATCCCGCCGGCGTCGATGTCCTCCGGGCGCATCTTGACGAACGGCGCGGTGGCGTTCGTGCCGGTGGCCCGGGCCAGGTAGATGGTCTCACCGGCGTACCGCGGGGTCCAGCCCGAGGTCCACAGCACCGCCTTCTTGCCTTCGGCGGTCTGCACCACCGGCTTCCACGGGTTCTTGATGAATCCGCCGACGCCGGCCACCAGGGTGCCCAGCCCGAAGGCGCCGAAGCCGACGCCCAGCGAGAGCCCGATCAGCTTGCGGCGCCCGATCGTGGAGCTCTCGAAGGCGTCGGTCAGGTTCGCCACCGCGGTCTTGCGGTCCAACTGGGTGGAGGCCCCGTCGTGCCGGTCCTGGATCGAAATCTCTTCCGGGATGAACTTCTTCACGAACAGCACCGCGCCGATCGCGATCGCCAGCACGGCCAATCCGAAGGTCAGCCCGTACAGCGGGGTGGCCAGTGCGTACAGTTCGGATCCCGGTGTCCCCTTCGGGGTGTACCGCCACGGCCAGAACAAGAAGATCAGCAGCAACGCCAGCCCGAAACCGCCGCCGGCCAGGAACCACAGCGCCACCTGGCGTTCGGCCCGCTGCTCGGCCCGGGTGCCCTCGACCGGCCACCGCGGCTCCTTGTAGACGGTCTCGACGCCGTCGAGTCGGCCGCCCAGCGCCACCAGTTCCTCGCGGGACATCGCGGCCGGCGCCGTGTCGTCCGGCTGGCCGGTGCTCGTCGTGTCGGTCATGACCGCGCCCCGATCCACAGGGCGGCACCGATGGCCGCCACCATTCCGATGATCCACATCGCCATGCCTTCCGGCGCGGGCCCGAACCCGCCGAGGCCGTAGCCGCCCGGGTTCTCCTCCTCGGTGACCGACTTGACGTAGGCGATGATGTCCTTCTTCTCGTCCAGGGAGATCTGCCGGTCGGAGAAGCGCGGCATGTTCTGCGGGCCGGAGAGCATGGCGGTGAGAATCTGCTGCTCGGTGGCCGGTTCCAGGTCGGGGGCGTACTTGCCTGACGACAGCGCGCCGCCCTTGCCGGTGAAGTTGTGGCAGGACGCGCAGTTGAGCCGGAACAGGTCGCCGCCGCGGCCCAGGTCGTCGCCGCGCAGCGACCGCTCGGCGATGCTGCCGTCCGGGTTGCGGAGCACGGTCGGACCGCCTCCGTTGGCCTGGACGTACGCGCCCAGCGCGTCCACCTGCTGGTCGTCGAAGATCGGGTGCTTGCGGCCCGCCTGGGCTTCCCCGCGCACCGCCGGCATCCGGCCGGTCGACACCTGGAAGTAGACGGCGGCCTCGCCGACGCCGACCAGGCTCGGCCCCCGGCTGGGCACGCCCTGCAGGTTGGCGCCGTGGCAGCTGATACACGAGGTGTCGAAGAGCTGCTTTCCGGTACGCAGCAGCCCCGGGCTCTCGTCGGCGACCGCGACCTGTGCCGACGGCGTCAGCAGCGCCGCCAGGCCGCCGGCCAGCGCCAGCGCGACCATCAGCAGCACACCGCTGGAGAGTCTGCGTCGCAGCCGCCGGCGGGCCCCGACGTTAGCGGGCCGGCTGCGGCCCGCGGAGCGGGCCAGCCACAGCTTTTTAGGTGTCTTCAACCGAAACTCCTGTCCGTCTTGCCTTATCGGATGAAGTAGATCGTGGCAAACAGTGCGATCCACACGATGTCGACGAAATGCCAGTAGTAGGAAACGACGATCGACGCGGTGGCCTGCGCCGGGGTGAACTTGCTCATGGTGGTGCGGGCCAGCAGGAACAGGAAGGCGATCAGGCCGCCGATCACGTGCAGGCCGTGGAAGCCGGTGCAGATGTAGAAGACGCTGCCGTAGGCACTCGACGAGATGGTGGTGCCGTGCTCAGTCAGGTGGTAGTACTCGTAGCCTTGGCCGAGGACGAAGAACAGCCCCATCAGGAAGGTCAGTAGGTACCAGCGGCGCAGCCCGAACACGTCGCCGCGCTCGGCGGCGAACACGCCCATCTGGCAGGTGAACGACGAGGCGATCAGCACCGTGGTGACCGGCACGGCCTGCCACAGGTTCAGCTCGGTGGGCGGTGGCGGCCACGCGTGCGGACCGCCGCCGGCTTGGGCGCGTGCGGTGAAGTACATGGCGAAGAGCCCGGCGAAGAACATCAGCTCGCTGGAGAGCCAGACGATGGTGCCGACGCTGACCATGTTCGGCCGGTTGAGCGAATGTATTCGCGATGTGATTGCAGTACCCGATGACCCGACAGCGCTCGTCACCCCGCAAGTATGACGCTATGTAGTTGTCGAACTCCAGCCGGGTTGGAGAATTCGTGCCAACTCGTCGTGACCGGCGGTGCGCGGCTTTGGGGCCGCAGGGTGCGCGTGCGACGATCGGCGCATGGTCCAATCTGCCCGAGAGGCACCGGTTACCCCGTCATGGCCGCAGGTCCTGACGCGTTTGACGGCCGGCGCGGACCTGGCCCGCGGGCAGGCGGCCTGGGTGATGGGCCAAATCGTCAGCGGCGGCGCGACGCCGGCGCAGATCGCCGCGTTCGGCGTGTCGATGAAGATGAAGGGCCCGACCACCGCCGAACTCAGCGAGCTGGCCGACGTCATGCTCGGCCAGGCCCGCGGCCTGCCGAGCGCCCTGGCAGGTCTGGACGCCGTGGACGTGGTCGGAACCGGCGGCGACGGGGCGAACACGGTCAACCTGTCGACGATGGCGGCGATCGTGGTGGCGGCGGCCGGCATCCCGGTGGTCAAACACGGCAACCGGGCGGCGAGCTCGCTGGCCGGCGGCGCCGACACGCTGGAGGCATTGGGTGTCCGCATCGACCTGGGCGCCGACGACGTCGCCCGCAGCGTCGCCGAGGTCGGCATCGGGTTCTGCTTCGCCCCGAAGTTCCAGCCGTCGTACGGCAATGCGCTGGCGGCCCGGCGTGAGGTCGGCATCCCGACGGTGTTCAACCTGCTTGGGCCGCTGACGAATCCGGCCCGGCCACGGGCCGGGTTGATCGGCTGCGCGTTCGGCGAGCTGGCCGAGGTGATGGCCGGCGTCTTCGCCGGGCGCCGGTCCAGCGTCCTGGTGGTGCACGGCGACGACGGTCTCGACGAGCTGACCACCACCACCACCAGCACGATCTGGCGGGTTCAGGCCGGCAGCGTGGACCGGTTGACGTTCGACCCGGCCGGTTTCGGATTCGCGCGCGCGGAGGTGAGCGAGCTGCTCGGCGGTGACGCCCAGGCCAACGCCGACGAGGCCCGGACGGTGCTGGGCGGTGCCGCCGGCGCGGTCCGGGATGCCGTGGTGCTCAATGCGGCCGGCGCGATCGTCGCCCACGCCGGGCTATCCAGCGACGCCGAATGGCTCCCGGCCTGGGAGGACGGCCTCACCCGGGCCGCTGCGGCGATCGACACCGGGGCGGCCGAACAGCTGCTCGCGCGTTGGGTGCGGTTCGGTCAGCAGCTCTGAGCCCCGGTCCGGCCGCCCGGCCAGGGCCTGGGTCGAGGCCAGCCGGGCCGATCGCGCGGTCGCCGCCCACCGCGTCCACGCTCCGGCCGAGTGCAGCGGCGCGGCCCACCCGGCGCCGTCGCGGGTGCCGCCGTTGCGGACCCGCACGATGCGCACCCCCGGGGCGGCCAGCCAGCGGGCGACCAGCGCCACCTCCTCGACCAGCGCGCCGCCCAGCGGACCCGGCTCCGGCACGATCACCTGAGCGCCGGCCGCCAAGGCGTCGACCACCGGCAACGGCGGAACAGACCGCGCCGCGCCGCCGCCGGCGGCGAGCTGACCGTGCCGGATCACCGCGAGCTGCCAGCCGCCTTGACCATCCGGGCCGTCCGGTGCCGCCGCGATCAATTCGGGCACCGCCACCAGCGTCCGGAGTTGCTGGCCCCGCCAGAGGCCCTCGATGGCGGTGGCGGTCTGGTCCCGCAGCCGCGCCGCGCTTTCGTAGTGGCCGTCCCCGGCGAGGGTGGCCACCTGCTCGACGGCCGCCGACAGGGCGGTGTCGTCGGTGCCGGCGATCA
>NZ_JBYCLB010000363.1:0-7331 GCF_057473705.1 Mycobacterium sp. TH-M15
AGCTCAGCGACGAACAGGTTCTGCTCCGCGACACCACCCGCGCGATGCTGGCCGGCTATGACACCGAGACCCGCAACACGGCGGTCGCTGCCGACCCGGGCTTCGACCGCGGCGTGTGGAAGCAGCTGGCCGACACCGGGATTCTCGGATTGGGATTCGAGCCGGACTTCGGTGGCCAGGTGGAGATCATGCTGGCCCTCACCGAGATCGGCCGCCGGCTGGCACCCGAACCGGTGCTGGACGCGGCGCTCGGGCCCGGTGCGCTGGTTGCCGAGGCCGGCACCGACGCGCAGCGCGGCCTGCTCGACGACGTGGCCGCCGGCCGCACCATGCTGGCGCTGGCGCACGTCGAGCCGGGGATGCGCGCCGCCACCACCGACGTCTCGACGTCGGCGGTGCGCCAAGGCGGCTCGTGGGTGCTGACCGGCCGGAAGAACCCGGTGCCGGCCGGCGGCGCGGCCGACACGCTGGTGGTCAGCGCCGCGCTGCCCGACGGCGGAACGGGCCTGTTCCTGGTCGACCCCGCCGCCGACGCGGTCAGCCGGAAGCCGTACCGGACCTTCGACGGCCTGCGGGCCGCGGAGGTCGACCTCGCCAACGCGCCCGGTGAGCCGCTGGGCGACGCCACCGATGCGTCGGCGGCGATCGGCAACGCCGTCGTCCGCATCCAGTCGGCGCTCTGCGCCGAGGCGGTCGGCGCGATGGAGGAAGCGATGCGGCTCACCACCGAATACCTCAAGACGCGCAAGCAGTTCGGTGTCACCCTGAACACCTTCCAGACCCTGACCCAGCGGGCCGCCGACATGTACGTGTCGCTGGAGCTGGCGCGCAGCATGAGCATGTACGCGGCGATGTCGATCGCCGACGGCAACCTCGACCCGGTGATCGCGGCGCGGGCCAAACTGCAGATCGGCCGCTCCGGTCGGCACATCGCCCAGGAAGCCATCCAGCTGCACGGCGGCATCGGGATGACCTGGGAGTATCCGGTCGGCCACTACGCGGCGCGGCTCACCGCGATCGAACAGACGCTCGGGTCCTCGCAGGACCAACTGCACGTGCTGATCGGCCACCTCGGCGACCACGACCTGGCCCGGCTGTAGCGTCCCGCGACGGACGCAGCGGGTTCAGAAGAAGAAGCCCAGCTGCGCCGGGACGTCGCTGACGAACGCCGCCCCGAGACGGCGCACCAGGCCGGGATCGCCGCAGCGCCGCCGGCCGGCCCGGGCCAGCGCCGACGCCCGGTGCGTGCCCAGGTACAGGCTGCCCAGCACGTCGAGGTCCAGCTCGGCGTCGGCGGTCGAGTCGGTCGGCGCGCAGCTCGCCCGCCCGTCCCGGATCTCCAGCGCGAACCGGCCGCCGTCATCGCGGAACCGGTCGGACACCTGCACCACCACGTCAAGATCGGCCGCGTATCTACGGCCCTGCAGGGCGGCCGGGACGTCCATCATCCGCAGCCAGAGATGGTCCTTGCGGGCCGTGGTGCGGGCCAGCCGGGTGTCGGTCAGCAGGTACGGCAGCGGGTCTTCCGGGTAGGTGCCGACGACGACGGTCTGGATCAGGTCCAGGCCCAGCAGCGCCCGCCACAGCGCGACGTGCGCCGCGGCTGTCACCGCCCGCAGCTCTTCGACCCGCGCCGTCTTCGGCGCCTGGCCGTGCACCCGGTAGAGGGCGTAGCCGTCGGGGTGCAGCAGCGCGAACCACGCCGTGCCGCCGTCGCGCTCGTCCGGGCGGTCGGCGAGCAGGTCGTCCCAGAGCGGTCGCGGGCGCACCAACCCGCCGGGGGTCCGCTCGCACCATCGGGCGTAGATCGCGGCGAAGTCGTCGCCGTGCTCGGCCGGCCGCACCGGCCGGACGCCGCCCGGGTCCGGCGCGTCGGCGTGCAGCACCGCAAACCGGCGGTCGATGGTCAGCTCGTGGTCGATGGTGGCCGGGCCGTAGCCGAACCGCCCGTAGATGCCGCCCTCACTGGCGGTCAGCGCGGCCAGCGGATAACCGGACTCGGCGATCCGCCGGTGCAGCTCGTCGTAGATGGCGCGCAGCACCCCGCGCCGCCGGTGGGTGGGTGCGACCACCACCCCGCTGATCCCCGCCGTCGGCAGCACCGCCCCGCCGGGCACCGTCAGCCGCAGGTCCAGGTAGAACGCGACGCCGATCACCGCGGTGCCGTCGCAGGCCACCACCACGGCGTCGGCGGGGACCAGGCGCTGGACGGCGGCGATCTCGTCCGGGTGCATGAACGTTCCGAACCCGGTGTTCTCCAGCAGGATCATCGCCGGCCAGTCGTCGTCGGTGGCGCTTCGGACGTCGACGGCGGTCACGGCGATCAACGGTGCCACACCCGGCCGCCGGCCGCAGCCCAATATGGTCCCGAATTATGGTGATGCCAGCGACGTCTGCAGAGGAGCATCCATGACCACCGCACCCACCGGCCGCCCACTGCGGGTGATCCAGTGGACGACCGGCAATATCGGCCGCCGGTCGCTGCACGCCATCATCGGCCGGCCGGACCTGGAGCTGGTCGGGGTGTACGCGCACGGCGCGGGCAAGGTCGGCGTCGACGCCGCGGAGCTGTGCGGCTGGCCGCAGCCGACCGGGGTGCGGGCCACCACCGACGTCGACGCGCTGATCGCCCTGGCGCCCGACGCCTGCTGCTACAACCCGCTCTGGCCCGACGTCGACGATCTGGTGCGGCTGCTGGCGGCCGGCGTCAACGTCTGCACCAGCGCCGCCTGGATCACCGGCGACAAGCAGACCCCCGTCGACCGGGAGCGCATCGAAGCGGCCTGCCGGGCCGGGAATGCCACCATCTTCGGCAGCGGCGCGCATCCGGGGATGACCAACACCGTCGGGATGGTGCTCTCCGGCGCCTGTCAGCGGGTCGACGAGATCCGGATCACCGAATCGGTCGACTGCTCGACCTACGAGTCGGCGGAGACCATCCGGGCGATGGGATTCGCCCAGGATCCGGAGACCCCCGGCCTGGCCGAGAGCGTGCGCCGGGAGAGCGAGGTGTTCGCCGAGTCGGCGGCGATGATGGCCGGCGCGATCGGCGCCCGGTTGGACGCGGTCACCTTCGACGTGCAGTTCACCGCCGCGACCGCCGACTCCGACCTGGGTTTCATGACGATCCCGGCCGGCACCGTGGCCGGTGTCTTCGGCTACCACCGCGGCTGGGCGGGTCAGCGCAACGTGGTCAGCGTCGGCTTCAACTGGATCATGGGGTCGCACGTCACCCCGCCCAAGCCGGTGGCGCACGGCCACGTCATCCAGGTGTTCGGGCTGCCCAACATGCGCACCGTCATCCACTGTCTGCCGCCGAAGGACTGGGCCGAGCCGGGTTTCGCGGGGCTGGGCTCGATCTACACCGCGATGCCGGTGACCAACGCGGTGCCGGCGGTGGTCGCGGCCGAACCCGGCATCGTCACCTGCGCCGACCTGCCGCCGATCACCGGCCGGGTGGCGACGGCGTAGCCGGCCGCCGGACGCGCTCGGGGGGAACCTGTACGCGCCCCGTGGCCATCCTCTAGGATTCTTAGCCAAGCAAATGTTCTGGCGGTTCAGGGGCGTGCGGTGAAGAGAATTCCGGTGGGCCAGGGGCTCAAACGACACTGGATTCCGCTGGTCTTCGTGGTGGTCATGGCCATTTCGAGTGTGGTCGTGATGCGATTGCACAAGCAGTTCGCCTCGAAGGATCTCAACGCCAATGCGGCCGGTGGAATCGAGATCGTCCAGTTCAACCCGAAGTACATCGGTTACGAGGCGTTCGGTCCACCGGGTACCACCGCCGACATCAACTACTGGGACGCCGAAGCCAACGTCCACCAACTCAACGACGTCCCACTGCCGTGGTCCTACACCGTCGTCACGGTGCTGCCGGCGGTGATGGGAAACATGATCGTGCAGGGCAACGGCCACGAAATCGGCTGCCGCATCAAGATCGATGACCGGGTTCTCGACGAACGACGTGCCATCGGGGGCAACGCCCAGACCTGGTGTCTGGTGAAGTCCGGGTGAGCAACCACGCCACGATGCCCGCGAAGAAGAAGCGACCGCTGTTCGCGCACGCGCTGCGCATCTTCGCGCTGCCAATCCTGATCGGCTGGCTGCTGCTCACCGTCGCGGTGAACGTCTTCGTGCCCCAGTTGGAGGTCATCTCCGAGGAGCACTCGGCACCGCTGGCGCCGATGGATGCGCCCTCGATGATCGCGAGCATGAAGGTCGGCCACAACTTCCGCGAGTACAACTCCAACAGCACGGTGATGATGGTGGTGGTCGGCGACGAGCCGCTCGGCGACGCGGCGCACCACTACTACGACGAGATCGTCAAGAAGCTGGACGCCGACAGGGATCACGTCGAACACATCCAGGATTTCTGGAGTGACCGGCTGACCGCCGCCGGCGTGCAGAGCCCGGACGCCAAGGCCGCCTACGTGATGCTCAACCTGGTCGGCAACCAGGGCATGACCGAGGCGAACGACTCGGTCATGGCGGTTCGGAAGGCGATCGACGATACCCCGGCGCCGCCCGGCGTGCAGGCCTATGTCGCCGGGCCGGCGGCGCTCACCGCCGACCTGCGGGCGATCGGTGACGCCAGCCTGGTGAAGATCACGCTGTTCACCCTCGGGGCGATCGCCTTCATGCTGATGGTCGTCTTCCGGTCGATCACCACCATGCTGGTGCAGTTCTTCCTCACCGTGCTGGAGCTGATCTGCGCGCGCGGCGTCGTCGCATTCCTCGGTTATCACAATGTGATGGGCCTGACCACGTTCGCCGTCAACATCATGGTGATGCTGGCGATCGCCGCCGGCACCGACTACGGGATCTTCCTGATCGGCCGATACCGAGAGGCGCTGATCGCCGGCGAAGACCGGGTGGAGGCGTACTACACCACCGTTCGCAGTGTCACCCCGGTCGTGCTGGGGTCCGGGCTGACCATCGCCGGGGCGTCGGCGGTGCTCTACTTCACCCGGCTGCCCTACTTCCACACCATGGGCATCCCGGTCTCGGTGGGGATGATCGTCGTGGTGGCCGCCGCTCTCACCCTCGGCCCGGCGGTGGTGGTGATCGCCAGCCGTTTCGGCCTGCTGGCGCCGAAGAACCCCAAGCGGGGCACGTTCTGGCGGAAGGCGGGCATATCCGTGGTCCGCTGGCCGGCCCCGATCGCGGTCGCCAGCGGCGCGGTCGTGCTGGTCGGCCTGGTCGCGCTGCCCAGCTTCCGGCCCGGCTACGACGACCGCAACTACCTGCCCAAGGACACCCCGGTCAATGTCGGCTACGCGGCAGCGGAGAAACATTTCCCGTCGGCCCGGATGGCTCCGGACATCACCATGGTCGAATCCGACCACGACATGCGGACCCCGGCGGACATGCTGGTGCTGGACCGGGTCGCCAAGAACATCATGCGGGTGGTCGGCATCGCGATGATCCAGGACATCACCCGGCCGCTGGGGATTCCGCTGCAGCACAGCTCGATCCCGTTCCAGCTCAGCGTCGCCAACCAGCTGATGATCCAGAACATGAAGACGCTGAAGGACCGGGTCAAGGACATCGAGACGATCTCGCAGCAGCTCGACCGGGACATCACCCTGCTGAACCAGATGTACGAGCGGCTGAATCAGGTCGTCGCCACCACCGACGACCTAGCCGACGTCACCCGCGACACCGTCGACGTCGCCGACGACCTGCGCGACCACATCGCCGACTCGCTGGACTTCTTCCGGCCGCTGCAGAGCTACTTCTACTGGGAAGCGCACTGCTTCGACATCCCGATCTGCTGGGCGCTCCGCTCCACCTTCGAGTCCGCGGAGACCACGGACAAGCTCGCCGAGCAACTCACCCTGCTCTCCCACGACACCACCCGGCTGTCCGAGCTGCTGCCCACGGTGGTCGAGCTGCTACCGGCGGTGGTCGACACCATGCAGATCATGCGCGCGCTGGTGGTGACCGTGCACAGCACGTTCGCCTCGTTCGTCGACCAGCTGGAGGACCTGAGCGACACCCAGATCATGATGGGCCAGAGCTTCGACGACTCCAAGAACGACGACTTCTTCTACCTGCCTCCAGAAGCGTTCGACAACAAGGACTTCCAGACCGGGCTGCGGCTGTTCATGTCACCGGACGGCAAGTCGGCCCGCTTCTTCGTCACCCACGCCACCTACCCGGCGTCCACCGAGGGGATCGCCCGGGTCGAACCGGAGCGCATCGCGGCGCAGGAGGCGCTCAAACAGTCCTCGCTGTCGGGCGCCCGGGTGTACGTCGGCGGCATGGCCGCCCTCTACGAGGACATGCGCGACGGCGCCACGTACGACCTGATGATCGCGGTGGTGGCCTCGCTGACGCTGATCTTCTTGATCATGATGATGATCACCCGGTCCCTGGTGGCCGCGGCGGTGATTCTCGGGACCGCCTCCAGTTCGATTGCCGCGTCGTTCGGCATCTCGGTGCTGATCTGGCAGGACATCTTCGGTCAGCACATCTACTGGGTGGTAATGGTGCTGGCGGTGATCGTCTTGTTGGCGGTCGGGTCGGACTACAACCTGCTGCTGGTGTCCCGGTTCGAAGAGGAGATCCACGCCGGCCTGAAAACCGGGTACATCCGGGCGATGGCCGGCAGCGGCGGGGTGGTGACCTCGGCCGGGATGGTGTTCGCCGCCACCATGGCGATCATGTACTTCAGCGATCTGAAGGCGATCGGCCAGTACGGCACCACTGTCGCCATCGGCCTGCTGCTGGACACCTTCGTGGTGCGGGCGTTCCTGATGCCGTCGATCGCCACCCTGCTGGGCCGCTGGTTCTGGTGGCCGCAGGTGGTCCGGCCGACCGGCCCGAACCTGCACGTCCGCGGGATCGCGGCGCACACCCCGCACGACGACACCGAGAAGACCGACGTCCTGACGATCCCGAAGCCGTGAGGTAACGGCGTCAGCACTTACGCCGGATCCGCCTCCGGCTCGATGTCCACGGCGACCGCGACCGCCCCGGCACCGACGTGCAGCGCCAGCAGCGGTCCCAGGTCGGTGATGATCGCCGGCGCGCAGGCCGGCAGCCGCTCGGCCAGCTCGGCGGCGACGTCGGCGGCAGCGCCCGGGTTGCCGGCGTGCTGCACCGCAAGTGCCGCGGTCCGGTCACCGACGTCCTGGCAGACCCGGTCGATCATCGTCGTCACCGCTCGGCCGGTCGTGCGGACCCGCTGCGCCAGCACCAGTCTCCCGTCGTCGATGCGCAGCACCGGTTTGAGTGACAGCGCCGTTCCCAGCCAGGCCGCAGCACCGCTGATCCGGCCGCTGCGGCGCAGATTGTCCAGCCGGCGTACCGCGATGTACGCCCGCCCG
>NZ_JBYCLB010000364.1:0-2915 GCF_057473705.1 Mycobacterium sp. TH-M15
CGGCAGCGCGCTGGGCGCCGCGGTGGCCGGCACCCAGCCCGGCTGGGTGGCGGCGGCCTGGGTTGCGGTGCTGGTCGCCGCGGCGACGGTTGCCGGCCCGGCGCCGTGGCCCGGGCCGGTGGCCGTCCTGGCGGCGCTCGGCGGCACCGCACTGCTGGTCGCCCACTGTGTGCGGCGCTTCGGCGGTATCACCGGCGACGTGCTGGGTGCGGCGGTCGAGTGGGCTAGCACGCTGGCCGCGGTGGTGCTGGCCGGCTGCCAGTAGCGGCTGTCCCGTTAGTTCAGCCGGGCCATCCACCCATGCGTGTCGGCGAAGGTGCCGCGCTGGATGCCGGTCAGGGTGTCGCGCAGCGCCATCGTCACCTCGCCCGGCCGACCGTCGGCGATGCTGAACTCCCCGTCGCCGGATTTGACGTAGCCCACCGGGGTGATGACGGCGGCGGTGCCGCAGGCGAACACCTCGGTGATCTCGCCGGCGGCCGCCTTCTTCTGCCACTCGTCGACGCCGATCCGGCGTTGCTCGACGCTGAACCCGGCGTCGGTGGCCAACTGCAGCAACGAATCCCGGGTGATCCCGGGCAGCAGCGAGCCGGACAGCTCCGGGGTGACCAGCCGCGCCGACCCGCCGCTGCCGAAGACGAAGAACAGGTTCATCCCGCCCATCTCTTCGACGTAGCGTCGTTCCACCGCGTCCAGCCAGACGACCTGGTCGCAGTCGTGGGCGGTGGCCTGCGCCTGGGCGACCAGCGAGGCCGCGTAGTTGCCGCCGAACTTGGCCGCGCCGGTGCCGCCCGGGCAGGCGCGCACGTACTCCGTCGACAGCCAGACGCTGACCGGCTTGATCCCGCCCTTGAAGTAGGCGCCGGCCGGGGACGCCATCACCAGATACCGGTACTCGTGGGCCGGCCGCACGCCGAGCCCCGCCTCGGTGGCGAAGACGAACGGGCGCAGGTAGAGCGAATCCTCACCGCCGGCCCGCGGAACCCAGGCCTCGTCGACGGCGATCAGCTGGCGCAGCGACTCGATGAACACCTCGTCGGGCAGCTCCGGGATCGCCAGCCGCCGGGCCGACGACCGCAGCCGGGCCGCGTTGGCCTCCGGCCGGAACGACACGATCGATCCGTCCGGCCAGCGGTAGGCCTTGAGCCCCTCGAAGATCTCCTGCGCGTAGTGCAGCACGATCGCCGACGGGTCCAGTTCGATCGGGCCGTACGGGATCACCCGGGCGTCGTGCCAGCCGGTGCCGGCGGTGTAGTCGATCGAGACCAGGTGGTCGGTGTGATACCTGCCGAAGCCCGGATCGGCCAGGATGGCGCCGCGCTCGTCGGCCCCGGCCGGGTTCGCCGACCGCGACACGGTGAACTCGAGGACGCCGCCTGCCATTGGTAGTCAGCCCCCTATCCCTGTCGGTGACGCCTCGTAGGCGTGAAAATGGGGTCGGGTCGCCTGCCGACGCCGACGCTTCCTTGGGCTTTGGAGCCCGTTAGTCAGCCTGGTGCCGGGGCCCGACCTGGAAGGGTCACGTACTGTTGCTTCGAGCACGCCGGTCAGAATTTCGGTTCCCTTGACCGAGGCCCCCAGGCGACCCACTTGATGGATTGGTCCGGATTGGGTTGGCGGGCAAGCGAAGTGGCTCATAGAGGGAAACGTAAGTTTGCGCCGGTGGATGAGTCGGCACCGGAGGTGATTCCAGACGCCGAGCACGAACTGGTGATCGAGCGGGTCGCTGCGGTCGATGTGGCCAAGGCGACGGGCAAGGTGTGCGTGCGGCTGCCGGGAAAGACTGGGCGTCGGTTTAGCCGGGTGTGGCACGTGCCTGCGCGCACCGGGGCCGTTACCGAGCTGGGTGGCCAGCTGGTCGAACTCGGGGTGGGAAAGGTCACCGTCGAGTCGACGTCGGATTACTGGCGGATCTGGTACTAGCTGCTCGAGGCCGCGGGGCTGTCGGTGCAGCTGGTCAACGCCCGGGATGTCAAGAACGTGCCGGGCCGGCCCAAGACCGACAAACTCGACGCTGTCTGGCTGGCCAAGTTGACCGAGAAGGGGCTGCTGCGGCCGTCGTTCGTGCCACCGGCCCCGATCCGGCGGTTGCGCGACTACACCCGGCTGCGAGAGGATCTGACCCCCGAACGCAGCCGTTACAGGCAGCGGCTGGAAAAGTAGCTCGATGATGCGTTGATCAAGGTGTCGGTGGTGGCGTCGCGGCTGGACACCATGTCGGCGCGGGACATGATCGAGGCACTCATCGCCGGCGAACGCGATCCGCGGCGGCTGGCCGAGCTGGCGCGCGGGCGGATGAGGGCCAAGCGCTCGGAACTGATCACCGCACTGGATGGGCGCTTCGATGACCACCACGCCGAGCTGGCTCGGATGCTGCTGGCCCAGATCGACGCACTGAGCGGCCAGATCAACACCCTCACCGAACGGATCGCGGACCTGATCGCCGAGTTGCCCGAGGCAGATGCGATCGATAATGCTGGCATCGACGACAACGCCACCACCCCCGGCGCGGGTGACAGATCCAACGTCGAGCCGCAGCCAGCTCTGGACGCAGCCGCACCTCCTGGCGATGCACCGTGTCGGGTAGATCCCGCCACCGAGGCCCAGTGCGCACGGCTCAGTGCCGTCAAGCGCCTCGATGAGATCACCGGCGTGGGTGAACACAACGCGCAAGTCATTATCGCCGAGATCGGGCTGGACATGGCCCGTTTCCCCACCCCTGCACACCTGGTGGGGTGGGCCAAGCTGTGCCCGCGCACCATCCAATCTGGGCCCATCACCCGAGGGGGGCGCACCGGCAAGGGCAATCCGTACCTCAAAGGTGCACTCGGCCAAGCCGCCGCGGCGGCCGCTAGAACCGACACCTTCCTCGGCCAGCGCTACCGGCGCATCGTCAAGCGCCGCGGCAAACTCAA
>NZ_JBYCLB010000365.1:0-7816 GCF_057473705.1 Mycobacterium sp. TH-M15
CGGCACCACCGCCAAGACGCTTCCCCGCTTCCCCGAGCTGTGGGCCGCCATGCTGGCCGGCGAGGACCGCCCCGGGTGAAGCCCGACGACTACGACGAGTCCGACGTCCGGGTCCGATCCGGCCGGGGGTCCCGGCCGCGGACCAAGACCCGCCCGCAGCACGACGACGCCCGGCCGGCGATGGTGGTCGGCGTGGACCGCGGCCGCTGGGGCTGCGTGCTGGACCGGGATTCGATGACCGGCCGGCGCCGCCCGGTGACCGCGATGCGCGCCCGCGAGCTGGGCCGGACCCCGATCGTGGTCGGCGACCGGGTGGATCTGGTCGGCGATGTCTCCGGGCGGCCGGACACGCTGGCCCGGATCGTCCGGCGCGGGCCGCGGCGAACCGTGCTGCGCCGCACCGCCGACGACACCGACCCGACCGAGCGGGTGGTGGTCGCCAACGCCGACCAGCTGCTGACCGTGGTGGCCCTGGCCGACCCGCCGCCGCGCTCCGGGCTGGTCGACCGGGCGCTGATCGCCGCCTACGCCGGCGGGCTGGCCCCGATCCTGTGCCTGACCAAGACCGACCTGGCTGCGCCCGAGCCGTTCGCCGGCCAGTTCGCCGACCTGGATCTGACCATCGTCACCGCCGGCCGGGACGACCCGCTGGACGCGGTGGCCCCGCTGCTGGCGGGCAGGATCACCGTGCTGCTCGGCCATTCCGGGGTCGGAAAGTCCACCCTGGTGAACCGCCTCGTGCCGCAGGCGGACCGAGCCACCGGCGCGGTCTCGGCGGTCGGCAAGGGCCGGCACGTCTCCACCGGATCGGTGGCGCTGCCGTTGGACGACGGCGGCTGGGTGATCGACACCCCCGGGGTCCGCTCGTTCGGCCTGGCCCACGTCGCACCCGACGACGTGCTGCAGGCGTTCTCCGACCTGGCGGCGGCGGTCGGCGACTGTCCACGCGGCTGCGGTCATCTGGGCCCGCCCGCCGACCCGGAGTGCGCGCTGGACGGCCTGACCGGGCCGGCCGCCCGGCGGGTGCTCGCCGCTCGTCGGCTGGTGGCGGCGCTCGACGGTCGGTGACCCGCGGCGCCGTCCGGACGGGGGGATCCGGTGGACCGGCCGACGGCACGCTGTGTGCTTTACAACACTCAGAATCCAAGTTAATATCTTCCGATCAAATTCGTCAGCCCCAAGACTGCAATCAGACGGGACTCAGGGAATTGACATACCGGCTGCCTTCGTGTGTCGTCGCGATCATCGCCGTCACGGCCGCCGGCCTCCTCGCCGTCCCCGCGGCGGCCCCACCCCTGCCCCGAGTCCAGCTGCGCGACCTGCGGCTGGTGGACAACGCGGTCAACGTGGCCGACATCATGGCCGGCAGCGGCACCCCGATACCGTCCGACGCCTACGTGCAGCACGTCTTCGACGTCTTCGTCGAGCCTTTTGACAATTACGCCAATTACGTCCCGGAGCCGGTGGACTACCCGGCGGGCAACTACGCGCTCTACACCGGCGTCAAGAGCCTGCCGCTGGACACCTCGGAGGCCCAGGGCACCAAGATTCTCGACAACATGATCACGGCGCAGGTGGCCGACGGCAGCGATGTCGTCATGAAGGGTCAATCCCAGTCGTCGACGGTCGCCGGGATGACCATGACCGAACTGGCGGCCCAGGGCGTGTCGAGCAAGGATGTGTCGTTCGTGCTGACCGGTGACCCCGATCTGCCCAACGGCGGCCTCTTCGAGCGCGCGGACGGCTTCACCAGCCCCAGCCTCGGGATCACGTTCAGCGGCCCCACCCCCTCCGATCTGTACCCGACGACGATCTACACGCTGGAATACGACGGTTTCGCCGACGTCTGCCAGTACCCCATCGACGCCATCTGCGACCTCAACTCCATCCTGGGCATCCAGTTCGTGCACCCGACCTACTCGACCGACGTCACGACCGAGCAGCTTAAGACGGCGATCCCGTTGCCGACGGTGGGCGAGACCATGACCCACTACTACATGATGCCCACCGCGGACCTGCCGCTGCTGGACCCGCTGCGCTTGATCCCGGTCATCGGCAACCCGCTGGCCGACCTGCTGCAACCGGACCTGAAGGTGCTGGTCAACTTGGGCTACGGCGACCCCGACTACGGCTGGTCGCAGGGCCCGGCGAATGTGCCGACCGAGTTCGGCCTGTTCCCGAGCTTCAACGAGCTGGCGAAGGTTCCGGCCCTGTTGGTGTCCGGCGCCGAGACGGGCATCGAGCACTTCATCGGCGATTTCACCGGTACCGGGCCGAACCCGGTGTCGCTGTCGTCGCTCACCTCGCTGCTGGATCCCGCGTCGGGGGCCGACCCGTCGACGGCGTTGTCGACCCTCGCCAGTGACCCCGCCTCGTTGATCACCGAGTTCGTCAACGTGGTCAACACGCTGTCCGGGGCGCTGTCGACCGCCTATGCCACTCTGCTGCCGACCGCGGATGTCGTCAATGCGCTCGTCACCAGTCTGCCGGCGTACGACCTGAACCTCTTCACCGAAGGGCTGCACGCAGGCGACCTCCTTGCGGCGATCGGTCAGCCGATCGCGAGCGACACCTACCTGCTGCAGATGGCCGCGGGTTTCGAAATCTTCGCCGTCATCGACCAGGTCGAGACGATCGTCGGCGATCTGTCGAGCCTCTGAGGAAAGCGGCCCCGGGGAGGTTGTGATGCCAGTCCGCAGGTTGCGGTGGTTGGCTGCCGGGCTTCTCGCGAGCGGCGGCGCCGGTCTGCTGGCGTTGGCCGCGGTGGTGAACTCGGCGTTCGCCTACGCCGACGACATCGGGTTGGTGATCGGCGCAAGCGG
Organism: Mycobacterium sp. TH-M15; assembly: GCF_057473705.1. Classification (NCBI taxonomy): domain Bacteria; kingdom Bacillati; phylum Actinomycetota; class Actinomycetes; order Mycobacteriales; family Mycobacteriaceae; genus Mycobacterium; species Mycobacterium sp. TH-M15. The sequence goes on from NZ_JBYCLB010000365.1 coordinate 2,823, forward strand.
CGTACCGATCCCCGGATCGGACTACGTGCGAGCCGCCGACACTCTCTACCTCGACAACCCGCAGACGCAGTTCTACCCCGACCTCACCTTCTACCAGGCCACCTCGAGCAACCCCTACGGCGCGGGCCTGTTCACCCCCGAGGGGCTCTACCCGCTGACCGGCGTCAAAGTCCTCCCCTTCGACTACCCGTTGGATACCGCCGGCTTCCCGGACCAGAGCACCTCGGTGGGTCAGGGCATGACGATCCTGGAGAACACGATCGCCGCCGACACGGCGGCCGGCAACACGTCGACCGTATTCGGCTACTCGCAGAGCTCGACGATCTCCAGCCTGGTCATGCAGCAGCTCGACCCGAGCGGCACCCCACACCCGGACTCCGGGTTGCATTTCCTGCTGGTCGGTGACCCCAGCGCTCCCAACGGCGGGCTGCTGGAACGCTTCGCCGGTTTCGAGACGACGACTGGCCACACAACCTCCCTGCCGTTCAACGCGGCGAGCCTGGGGGTGAGCTTCGACGGCGCGACGCCGGCCGATGACTTCCCGACCTCCATCTACACCCTGGAGTACGACGGCTTCGCCGACTTCCCGCGCTACCCGATCGACTTCCTGTCCGACCTCAACGCGTTGTTGGGCATCGCGGAGATCCACGGCACGTACCTGAACGGAGGCGTCGACGGGAGCGGCCCGACGGCCGAGCAGATCGCCACCGCGACGCTGTTGCCGGGCTCGCAGAACCTGGGCTACGACACCCTCACCAACTACTACATGATCGACGAAACACCGCCGCTGGTGAGCCTGCTGCCGAAACCGCTGCAAGACCTGCTCGGGCCGGATCTGACCTATCTGATCAACCTAGGGTACGGCGACGGCGCCCTGGGCTACTCCGTCACCGACGCGTCGCCGGCGAACATCCCGACCCCGTTCGGGCTGTTCCCCGACGTCAGCCTGCACAGCATCGTCAGCACGTTGGCCGCCGACACAGAGTTGGGATTCAAAGCTTTCGAGGCTGACCTGGCGCACCCCGCAGCGTGGCTGCCGTCCACGACGTCGTCGTCGCTGCCGAGCATGACCGATCTCATGACCGCCCTGTCGGCCGACGTCAGCCATCCCACCGCGACGCTCACCGACCTCGTCAACGCGTTCTCCAGCGCCGCATCGAGCGCCTACGCCACCCTGCTGCCGACCGCGGACTTCGTCAACGCCCTCACGACCAGCTTGCCGGCCTATGACCTCAGCCTCTTCACCGACAACCTGACCAACGGCAACCTGCTCGACGCGTTGGGGCTGCCGATCGCCGCCAACACGGCACTCGAGACGATGGTGACCACCTTCGAATACCAGGTGTTGAGCTCGGCGCTCAGCGCGATCGGCGCCGATTTCTCCGGACTGCTCTAGTTCCGGCCCGAACCGTGGCGAGTGCGGTCCTCAGGCCGCGCGTCCGCCCGCTGCCGGGCTCGGTAGCGAAGAAGCCGGGCTCCAACCCGGCGAACATCGCCTCGCTGCGGGTCTCCGGGGCGTCGTCGACGGTGGCGCGCAGGTAGCGGTCCGGCAGCGACAGTTTGGCGATGGTGCGCCAGGTCTTGGCGTACTGCACCGGCAGCGGCCCGGTGGTGTACGGCAGGTCGTATTTGTCGCAGAGCTGCCGCACCCGGTCCGCGATCTCCGGGTATCGGTTGCCGGGCAGGTCGGGGTAGAGGTGGTGTTCGATCTGGTGGCTCAGGCTGCCGGTCATGAACCGCATCGCCGGCCCGGCGTCGATGTTCGCGCTGCCCAGCAGCTGCCGCAGGTACCACTGGCCGCGGGTCTCGCCGGCCAGATCGCTCTCGGCGAACTTCTCGGCGCCGTCCGGGAAGTGCCCACAGAAGATCACCGCGTTGGCCCACAGGTTGCGGATCACGTTGGCCACCACGTTGGCCTTGCACACCGACCCGAACGTCGCCGCCGGCGACAACGCGGTCAGCGCCGGGAAGGCCAGATAGTCCTTGAACACCTGCCGGCCGGCCTTGGCGAGCAGCTCGCGCAGCCGCACCAGGGTGGCCGGCCGCTCGGCCGGACGGGTGAGCCCGCCGACCTGCACGTGCTGCAGCGCGATCCCCCATTCGAAGCCGAACGCCAGGATCGTGTTGAACACCAGGTTGAACAGGTTGAGCCGGCGCCAGGGCTGGTCCCGGGTGACCCGCAGCAGGCCGTAGCCGACGTCGTCGTCCAGGTCCAGGACGTTGGTGAACTTGTGGTGGGCGAAGTTGTGGGTGTGCCGCCAGTGTTTCCCGGCCCCGGCGATGTCCCACTCCCAGCCGGTGGAGTGGATCTCCGGGTCGTTCATCCAGTCCCACTGGCCGTGCATGACGTTGTGGCCGATCTCCATGTTCTCGACGATCTTGGCCAGCGCCAGCGTCAGCGTCCCGGCCCACCGGGTGACGCGGCGGGAACTCGCGGCCAGCAGCACCCGGCCGGTCACCTCCAGGGCGCGCTGCGCGGCGATGGTCCGGCGGATGTAGCGGGCGTCGCGGTCGCCGAGCGAATCCTGCACGTCGCGGCGGATGGTGTCGAGCTCGGCGGCCAGGCTCTCGACGTCGGCGTCGGTCAGGTGCGCGAACGCCCCGATGTCGGTCACCGCCATGTCGTGTCGCCCCCCTGATCCACCGTGTCGCCTCGCCATCCTAACCTACGAATCCGTAGGTTACTTGTCGGTAGTTTGCTATGCGTCCAGCGTGCAGTCGCCGGCCGCGGCGCAGATGCAGGTCTGGACCCGGGCACCGGGCTCGTGTTCGGCACCGGTGCGCAGATCCCGGACCCGGCCGTCCACCAGCTCGACGACACAGGACTGGCAGATCCCCATCCGGCAGCCGAACGCCAGCTGCACCCCGGCCCGCTCACCGGCCTCCAGCAGCGGGGTCGCCGCATCGGCCGCGACGCTGCGCCCGCTGCGGGCGTACGTCACCGTGCCGCCCAGCTCGTCGGCGCCGGTCCCCCGGCGCACCGCCGCGAACCGCTCCAGGTGCAGCCGGTCGCCGACACCGGCGGCCGACCAGGCCCGCTCGGCGGTGGCCAGCATCCCCTCCGGCCCGCACGCCCAGGTCTGCCGCTCCCGCCAATCGGGCACCTCGGCGTCCAGCACCCCCGGCCGGTCGAGGTCGAGCCGCCCCTGGTCGCGGGTGGTCCGCAGCCGCAGCCGATACCCGGGATGCCCATCGGCGAGGGCCGCCAGTTCGGCGCCGAAGATCACGTCGGCCGCCGGCGGCGCCGAATGCAGGTGCAGCACGTCGGTGATCCCGCCGCGCCGGGCGAGCGTGCGCAGCATCGACATCACCGGGGTGATCCCGGACCCGGCGGTGACGAACAGCAGCTTCTCCGGTGCCGGGTCGGGCAGTACGAAGTTGCCCCGCGGCGCGGCCAGCCGAACGATGGTCCCCGGCGCCACCCCACTCACCAGGTGGCTGGAGAAGAACCCCTCCGGCATCGCCTTGACCGTGATCGTCACGGTGCGCGCCCCGGTCGCCGCTGGCGAGGTCAGCGAGTACGACCGCCAGCGCCACCGCCCGTCGACCAGCAGCCCGATGCCGATGTACTGGCCGGGCTGGTAGCCGAAGTGGAAACCCCAGCCGGGTTTGATCACCAGCGTCGCGGAGTCCTCGGTCTCGCGGTGCACCGCTAGCACCTTCCCGCGCAGTTCGCGGGCCGACCACAGCGGGTTTGCCAGCCGCAGGTAGTCGTCGGGCAGCAGCGGCGTGGTGAGGGTGGCCGCGAGCCGACGCACGGCACGCCAGCCGCGGTCTCCGCCGGCGACCACCGCCCGCCGGGTATCGGCGACGCTGGCGGTGAGTGTGCGGCCGAGGGGCTGGACGCTTCGGCCCCCAGTGCCGGGACCACCGTTGTGCGGGTGTTTCTTACGCACAGTTGGCCCGGTCAGAGCAGATCCAGCAGGAACGGCAGCTCCTGGCTTGCGTACCAGGCCAGGTCGTGGTCCTGGGCGTCGCCGACGGTCAGCTCGGCGTCCTCGTCACCGAGATCGGCGTCGTCGACGACGGCGACGGCGGCCAGCACGCTGGGCTCGGCGGCGGCGGTGTCGACGTAGGCGGCCAGCACCGCGCTGATCGGCACCGGCCCGGCCAGCCGCACCACCGCGTCGTCCAGATCGGGGCGAGCCGTCACGAAGGTGTCGGCGTTCATATCGGCCACCAGCACCGCCCGCCGGACCGGCAGCCCGGTGTCGCCGGCCGCGCCGAGCAGCCGCAGCGACGCCCGTGCCGCCTCGGCCAACGCCACCTCGGCGAGCTCGTCGTCGCCGCCGTGAGCGTACGCCTCCCGCAGTGTCGGGGTCACCGCGAACGCGGTGCCGCTCACCGGCTGCAGCGAGCCGGTGGCCACCCGGTCGGCCAGCATGGCCAGGGTGGCCGGAACGTAGATGCGCACGGTGGGCCTCGGTTACCGCTTCTCGATCAGGGTCGCGACATGGTCGTCGACGTAGGTGTACAGCTCGCGCGGCGGTCGTTGGTATCCACCGCTGGCGATCGGATGGTCCGGCAGCCGCACCACGGGGTGGCTGACCTCGTGGTAGTCGACGGTGGACAGCAGACGCGCCATCATGTTCAGCCGGGCATGCCTCTTGATGTCGGACTCCACGATGTACCAGGGGCTCGACGGGATGTCGGTGTGCACCATCATCTCATCCCGGGCCCGCGAGTAATCCTCCCACCGGTACAGCGACTCCAGATCCATCGGGCTGAGCTTCCACTGCCGCCGTGGGTCGTTGCGCCGGTTGCGGAACCTGCGCAGCTGCTCGTCGTCGGAGACCGAGAACCAATACTTGCGCAACAGAATCCCGTCCTCGACAAGCATCTGCTCGAAGATCGGCGTCTGCCGCAGAAACAGCGAGTGCTCGGCCGGTGTGCAGAACCCCATCACCTTCTCCACCCCGGCCCGGTTGTACCAGGACCGGTCGAACAGGACGATCTCCCCGGCAGCCGGAAGATGTGCGACGTAGCGATGGTAA
>NZ_JBYCLB010000366.1:0-4067 GCF_057473705.1 Mycobacterium sp. TH-M15
GTCAGCAGGTTCTCCCGGCCGTCCGCTGACCTCCGGCCGATCTTCACCTTCCCGGTCAGGATGATGTACAGCCGGTCGCCGGGCTCGCCTTCGGCGAACACCGCGTGCCCGCGCGGGAATTCGACGGGTTGCAGCTGCTTGGTCAGCGCGGCGACGGCGCCCGGATCAACCCCCTGGAAGATGCCGGCCCGCGCCAGGATCTCATCCACCTTGGCCCCTTAGATTCGCTATGACGTTAAGAACACGAAACACCAGCTTCTAGCTGGCACGCTCCGAGTCTAGAGGCTGGCACCAGTCGACCCGCTAACGCTACACACGATCGGGCTGCTCGGTTCCGTGAAACCGGGCATCCAATGCTGCACCGGCGGGTGCGGCCGGATGGCCGACCCCGACGCCGGCCGGCGCCGGCCCGTTCGGGGTGCTCGCGGCCACCGGGGCGACCCGAGTCAGGCTGTTCTCGATGCGTTCCAGGCCGACAGTGGCCAACATCAACATGATCGGGACGATCGCCACCAGCAGCCAGGACACAAGGTGACAGTAAACATGGGGAAGGTCTCGACGCGGTTACGAATCAGTACCCTGTCAGAGATGACCAGGGAGACGCCTGCCCGCACCGTGCGCCGAGCCCGGTCCGACCGCTGGGCCGCCGAATCCCGCGCGGCGCTGGTCCGACGGGCTCGCCGGATGAATCGCACGCTGGCAGGGGCATTTCCGAACGCGCACTGCGAGCTTGATTTCACCACGCCGCTGCAGCTGACGGTCGCCACGGTGCTATCCGCGCAGTGCACCGACGCCACGGTGAACCTCACGACACCGGCGTTGTTCGCCCGGTATCCGGCCGCGCTGGACTACGCCCAGGCCGACCGGGCCGAGATGGAAGACCTCATCCGTCCCACCGGCTTCTTTCGCAACAAGGCGACCTCGCTGATCCGGCTCGGTCAGGCCCTGGTGGAGCGGTTCGACGGCGAGGTGCCCGCCGACATGGAAGCCTTGGTGGCTCTGCCCGGCGTGGGCCGCAAGACCGCCAACGTCATCCTCGGCAATGCCTTCGGCGTACCCGGGATCACCGTCGACACCCATTTCGGCAGGCTGGTGCGGCGCTGGGGGTGGACCGCCGAGGAGGATCCAGTCAAGGTGGAGCGCGTGGTCGGCGAGCTGATCGAGCGCACCCAGTGGACGATCCTGAGTCACCGGGTGATCTTCCACGGGCGGCGGGTCTGCCACGCCCGCAAGCCGGCCTGTGGTGTCTGTGTGCTGGCCAAGGACTGCCCGTCCTACGGGCTCGGCCCCACCGACCCCGCGGCGGCGGCCGCCCTGGTGAAAGGCCCGGAGGCCGCCCACCTGCTGGCAATGGCCGGGCTGTAGCGATGCGGTGGACCCTGGCGGCCGCGGTGCTGGTGGCCGCGCTGGTCGTCGGCCTGGCCGTCGAGCTGCGGCATCCGCAGTCGGTCATTTCGCCGGTCGGTCCACGCCAGCACCGCGACGCCGACACCGCGGCGGCACTGGTCGGGCCGCGTGAGCGTGCCCACCTGGCCCCCTGCCCGGCCGGGCCGCCGACCGGCGGCCCGGCGGCGTTGCGCGGAGTCATCGTCGAATGCGCAGCGGACGGCGCCGACGTCGACGCGGCCCGGCTGTTGGCCGGCCGCCGGGCGGTGCTGAATCTGTGGGCGTACTGGTGCGTGCCGTGCCGGGCGGAGCTGCCGGCGATGGCCGAATATCAGCGCCGGGCGGGTCCGGGGGTTTTCGTGGTGACGGTGCACCAAGACGAGCACGAAGCCGCCGCACTGGAGCTGCTGGCCGAACTCGGCGTCCGGCTGCCCACTCTGCAGGACGGCACGCGCCGGATCGCCGCCGCACTGCACGTCCCCAACGTGATGCCCGCGACGGTGGTGCTGAACCCGGACGGTAGCGTTGCCGGCGTCCTGCCGCAGGCGTTCGCCGACGTCGAGGAGATCAGCGCCGCGGTCGGTGGCACGACGAAATGATCGCAGAGGGAGGCGCCGGTGAGCGCGGCAGAAACGCCCTCACGTCCCGGTGATCTCGCCTGCTGTCCGGCCTGGCTGCGTCCGCTGGTCGACAACGTCGGCCGGCTGCCGGCCGCGTTCCGCCGACGGCTCCCGGCCGATGTGCTGGCGTTGGTGACCGCCGCCGGCGTCCGGGCCAAGGTGACCGGCGCCGGACGCGACGCGGCGGTGCTGGTGCTGTTCTCCGGACCGTCGACGGCCGGGCCGGACGAGGGCGCCGTCCCGGCGGACGCCGACCTGCTGGTCACGGTCCGGGCCTCGACGCTGCAGCATCACGCCGGTCAGGCGGCGTTCCCCGGCGGTGCCGTCGATGCCGGCGACGACGGGCCGGTGGCGACCGCGCTGCGCGAGGCGCACGAGGAGACCGGGGTCGATCTAACCCGGGTGCACCCGCTGGTCACCCTGGAGCGGACCTACATCGCGCCGTCCAGTTTCTCGGTGGTCCCGGTGCTGGCCTACTCACCCGACCCCGGGCTCGTGCAGGTGGTCGACCCGGCGGAGACGGCCGTCGTGGCGCGGGTACCGGTGCGGGCGTTCGTCAATCCGGAGAATCGGTTGATGGTCTATCGTGACGCACGAAGCCGTCGCTGGGCCGGACCTGCGTTCCTGCTCAACGAGATGCTGGTGTGGGGCTTCACCGGCCAGGTGATCTCGGCGATGTTGGACGTGGCCGGATGGGCCCGGCCCTGGGACACCGCAGACGTTCGCGAGTTGAACGAAGCGATGGCGCTGGTCGGCGACGAAGGTGGGATGCGACGATGACATCGTCACAATGGCTGGACATCGCCGTGCTGGCGGTCGCTTTCGTCGCCGGCGTCTCCGGCTGGCGCTCCGGCGCGATGGGTTCGCTGCTGTCTTTCCTCGGGGTGGCGCTCGGTGCGATGGCCGGGGTGCTGCTGGCGCCACACCTGGTCGACCACATCGCCGACGCCCGGTCGAAGCTGTTCGCGTCGCTGTTCTTGATCCTGGCCAGGGTCGTCGTCGGCGAGATCGCCGGTGTGGTGCTCGGCCGGGCGGTGCGCGGGGCGATCCGCAACTCCGGTCTGCGCACCTTCGACTCGCTGGTCGGCGTGGCGATGCAGCTGGCGGTGGTCTTGGTCGCGGCCTGGCTGCTGGCCACCCCGCTGACGACGTCCGACCAGCCCAGCCTGGCGGCGGCGGTGCGCGGTTCACGAGTGCTCGCCCAAGTCGACGGAGTCGCGCCGCCCTGGCTGAAGACGGTGCCGAAACGCCTCTCGGCGGTGCTGGACGACTCCGGCCTGCCCGCGGTGCTGGAGCCGTTCAGCCGCACGCCGATCGCGGCGGTGCCCGCGCCGAATGCGTCGCTGGCGCAGAACCCGGTGGTGGCCGCCACCGAACCGAGTGTGCTCAAGATCCGCGGCGTGGCGCCCGCCTGTCAGAAGGTCTTGGAGGGCACCGGGTTTGTGATCGCGCCCACCAGGGTGATGACCAACGCGCACGTGGTGGCCGGCTCGGACAGCGTCACCGTCGAGGCGGAGGGCAAACCCTACGACGCCATCGTTATCTCGTTCGATCCGGAGGCCGACATCTCCATCCTGGCCGTTCCCGGTCTGCCTTCGCCGCCGCTGGTGTTCGTCGATTCGCCGGCCAGTGCCGATACCGATGCGCTGGTGCTCGGCTACCCCGGTGGCGGACTGTTCGAGGCGGCACCCGCCCGGATTCGGGAGATCATCGAGCTCAACGGTCCGGACATCTACCAGAACGGAACCGTCACCCGCGAGGTGTACACGATCAGAGGGACTGTCCAGCAAGGAGATTCCGGCGGTCCGATGATCAGTCTGGATGGCAAGGTGCTGGGGGTGGTGTTCGGTGCCGCGGTCGACGACGCGGACACCGGTTTCGTCATGACCGCCAAAGAGGTCTCCCGTCAGCTGGCCCAGATCGGCGACACCACGCCGGTATCCACCGAGACGTGCGTCAGCTGACGCCGGTCCCGCCGATTCGGGCCAGGAACCCGGCGAGCTGCGCATTCACCTTCGTTGGCTCCTCCTCATGGCTGAAATGCCCTGCGCCAACGATTGA
>NZ_JBYCLB010000367.1:0-3474 GCF_057473705.1 Mycobacterium sp. TH-M15
GTGGTCGCGGGTGAGCAGGGTGACGATCCGGTCGGCCTCACCGAGCTTGTGCTGGCGCAGCACCACCGCCCGGTCCCGATACAGCCGCATCGCATCAGTGTCGCACCACACCGGGGTTCCCTCCCGGTCATCGATCCGGCGCGTCGATAGGCTGTCGGCGATGACTTCGCCCACCACCCCCACGGCCGCCCGCTTCCCCACGCTGACCGACCAGCTCTACCAGCTGGCCAGCGGCACGGTCACCTCCGATCAGCTGGTCCGCCGCTGCCTGCGGGCGAGCGACGTCAGCCAGCCCACCCTGAACGCGTTCCGGGTGGTGCTCACCGAGTCGGCGCTGGCCGACGCCGCCCGCGCTGACGCCCGGCGGGCCGACGGGGACACCGCACCGCTGCTGGGCGTGCCGATCGCGGTGAAGGACGACGTGGACATCGCCGGCGTCGCCACCTATTTCGGCACCTCGGGGCGGGTGCCGCCGGCCACCGCCGACGCCGAGGTGGTGCGCCGACTGAAAGCGGCCGGCGCGGTGATCGTGGGCAAGACGAACACCTGCGAGCTGGGCCAGTGGCCGTTCACCGGCGGGCCCGGCTTCGGACAGACCCGCAACCCGTGGTCGGCGATGCACACCCCGGGCGGCTCGTCGGGCGGCAGCGCCGCCGCGGTGGCGGCGGGCCTGGTGGCCGCCGCGATCGGGTCGGACGGCGCCGGGAGCATCCGCATCCCGGCGGCCTGGACGCATCTGGTCGGGATCAAGCCGCAACGTGGCCGCATCTCCACCTGGCCGCTGCCGGAGGCGTTCAACGGCATCACCGTCAACGGGGTGTTGGCCCGCACCGTGGCCGACGCGGCGCTGGTGTTCGACGCGGCGGCCGGCAACGTCGACGGCGACCGGCACAAGCCACCGCCGGTGACCGTCTTCGACGAGGTCGGCACGGCACCCGGCCAGCTGCGGATCGCCGTCTCCACCCGGTTCCCGTTCACCTTCTTCCGCGCTCGGCTGCACCCGGAGATCGCCGCGGCGGTGCGTACCGTCGCCGACCGGCTGCAGCTGCTCGGCCACACCGTGGTGACCGGAAACCCCGACTACGGGCTGCGGCTGTCCTGGGACTTCCTGTCCCGGTCCACCGCCGGCGTCTTCGACCGGGCGATGCAGCTGGGTGACGAGGTGACGCTGGATCGGCGCACGCTGTCCAACATGCGCACCGGCCGGCTGCTCTCCGAGGCGGTGCTGCGCTCCGCCCGCGCCCACGAGGTCCGGATTCAGCGCCGGGTCGGCTCGATCTTCCGCATCGTGGACGTGGTGCTGGCGCCGACCACCGCCCAGCCGCCGCCGCCGGTCGGTGCGTTCGACGACCTGACCAGCTGGCAGACCGATCAGAAGATGATCGAGCTCTGCCCGTTGACCTGGCCGTGGAACGCGCTGGGCTGGCCGTCGATCAACGTGCCGGCCGGGTTCACCTCCGACGGGCTGCCGATCGGGGTCCAGTTGATGGGGCCGGCCAACAGCGAGGGCCTGCTGGTCTCGCTCGCCGCCGAACTGGAGGGGGTCAGCGGGTGGGCCGACGAGCAGCCGACGCCGTGGTGGGCCACCGCCGCCACCTAGCGGTCAGTGGAGCGCGGCCACCGCGTCGACCAGCAGCTTGCGCGCCCGGTCGGTGTCCACCATCGCCACCGGCTGGTCGCGGGCCTGCACCGCGTTGGCGGTGACCAGCACCAGCAGGTCGCCGAGGTAGGCCGAGTAGTAGTAGACCTCCCGGGTCTGCTGCTGGCCCTCGCCGACGGTGGTCTCGATCTGCCAGTGCGATCCGGTCGTGGTGGCGCCGGCGATCTGCGGGGCGTCGACGGTGTCGATGAAGCCCTTCACCTTGCCTTCGGCGGCGTCGAACGTGACGTGCTTGCACTTGTCGGCCGTCGCCGCGTCGAACGGCACGTCCTTGTCGGCCTGCGCGGCGATCGCGACGTAGCGGTTGCCTTCGCCGCTGGCCGCCAGCGTCGACATCCGGCCCCTGGTGCCCTTGGGCAGCCGGCCGCTGGCGACGTAGTCGCGACAGTCTTGCGGCTCGAACGTCACCCCGGGCGGCAGTTTATGCCCGAGCCGCGTCGGGGCGATGTGGCTGGGGCCCATGGTCTGGGTCGTGAAATCCGAGCCGAACGTCGACTCGACGGTGAACAGCTTGCTGGTGTCGATCGGCTTGTGCGGGTCTCCCGCGCAGCCGACCACGCCCGGCGCGCAGAGCGCCACGACAATCAACGACTTGCGAACCCGCACCCAGGGAATGTACCTAATCCATCCGCCGCGGTCGATCAACGGCCCCGGTCCCGCGTTCAGAAGCCCAGCCGACCCAGCTGCTTGGGGTCCCGCTGCCAGTTCTTGGCGACCTTGACCCGCAGATCCAGGTAGACCCGGGTGCCCAGCAGTCGCTCGATCTGGCCGCGGGCCGCGGTGCCGACCTCCCGCAGCCGGGCCCCGCCCCGGCCGATCACGATCCCCTTCTGGCTGTCCCGCTCGACGTAGAGGACGGCGTGCACGTCGATCAGCTCTTGGCCCTCCCGCGGATTGACCTCGTCGATCAGCACCGCCAGCGAGTGCGGCAGCTCGTCGCGCACCCCGTCCAGCGCGGCCTCGCGGATGAACTCGGCCATCAGCACCTCCTCCGGCTCGTCGGTCAACTCACCGTCGGGGTAGAACGCCGGGCCCGGCGGCAACGCGGCGGCCAACACGTCGATCAGCACGTCGACCTGGGCCCCGGTGACCGCCGACACCGGCACCACCTCGCTGCCCGGCGCCAACGCACCCACCGCGGCCAGCTGCGGGGCCAGCTGGTCCCGGGAGACCCTGTCGGTCTTGGTGACGACGACCACCAGGGTGGTGTTCGGCGCGACCCGCCCGATCTGCTCGACGATCCACCGGTCGCCGGGGCCGATCTTCTCGTCGGCGGGGATGCACAACCCGACGACGTCGACCTGGGCGTAGGTGTCTTTGACCAACTCGTTGAGCCGCTTGCCCAGCAGCGTGCGCGGCCGATGCAGCCCCGGGGTGTCCACCAGGACGATCTGGAAGCCGTCCCGATGCACGATGCCGCGGATCGTGTGCCGGGTGGTCTGCGGCCGCGCCGAGGTGATCGCCACCTTCGAGCCGACCAGCGCGTTGGTCAGCGTCGACTTTCCGGTGTTCGGCCGGCCCACCAGACACACGAAACCGGAACGGAATTCAGCCATGATCGGCGTGCTCCGCCACGGCCCTCACCGTTCCGGCGGGGTCGGTGACGATCACCGCCGCGTCCGCCGACAGCTCGCGCACCGCGGCGACGCCGGCGTCGTCGGCGGCCCCACCCACCAGCACCGCCGCCTCCAGCCCGGTCGCGCCGCTGGAGACCGCCGCCGCGACCGCGGCCTGCAGCGCCGACAGCCGCAGCGCGGCCAGCTGCACCGGCGCCGCCGCGTAGCTGCGCCCGTCCAGGTCGCGCACCGCGGCGC
>NZ_JBYCLB010000368.1:0-8226 GCF_057473705.1 Mycobacterium sp. TH-M15
CGCCAACCGATCCTGTCGGCGCCATCGCATAGGATCATGAACGCAAACGAGCGGAGCCTACGTCAGGCCACTTTTACACCGCTCCTGGGACGCCACCCGCGGCGGCGGCGGAACCCACGACGGACGTAGCTCCGCCGGCGGCGGATCGGGTGTCCGCGCTGATCGCGGCGCGATTCTCGGCCCAGGGCGCCAGCTATCAGGCGGCCAGTGCCCAGGCAACGGCACTGCACGAAATGTTCGTCGCCACCTTGACCTCCAGCGCGGGCTCGTATGCGTCCACCGAGGCCGTCAATGTGATCGCCGCCGGCTGATCGATCGTGATGGACCCCGATGGCCGTGGATAGGCCCTGAGCATTGGATTTTGCGACGCTGCCGCCGGAGGTCACCTCCGTGCTGATGTACACCGGCCCCGGCTCTGCGCCGATCATGACCGCCGCATCGGCCTGGGACGGGCTCGCTGCGGAGCTGCGCTCCATCGCAGCTGCCTACCGGTCGATCGTTTCCGGGCTGACCAGCCAGGCCTGGCTGGGTCCGTCGTCGGCGGCGATGGCGGCGGCGATCGCCCCCTACGTGGCGTGGCTGACCAGCGCCTCCGCTGAGGCCGCGCAGACCGCGACGCAGGCAAAAGCGGCCGCGGCCGCGTACGAGACCGCGTACGGGCTCACCGTGCCGCCGGCGGCGGTGGCGGCCAACCGCGCCCAGTGGTTGGCGCTGGTGGCCACCAACGTACTCGGGCAGAACACGGCGGCGATCGCCGCCAACGAGGCCCACTACGGCGCGATGTGGGCACAAGACCCCGCCGCCATGTACGGCTATGCGGGCTCCGCGGCGGCGGCGGTGGAGCTGACGCCGTTCACCCCCCCGCAGCAGCAGACCACCAGGCCGACCGATCCGGCCGGCCCGGCCGCCCAGGCGGTCGGCAACTCGGCCGGCAGCGGGGCGCAGTCGGTGATGTCGCATGTCGCGCAGGCGCTCGCCGCGGCGCCCGTGCAGGCCACGCCGGTCGAGTCGCTCCTTGAACTCCCGTCGGCGCTCTTGGATCTGGTGGGTCTGGACGTCGTATCGTCGATCGGCCTGGGCATGGCGGCCGCATCGTGGGCGGCCGCCTCGGCGAACGGTGAATTCCTGGTATCGCTGGATTACCGCCTTTTGTGCGGGCAACGCGAGGTTCTGCACGCGATAGACCCGTCGTATCCGGGCTGTGAGGACATCGCGGCTACCGAGCCCTGGGTTGCCCTCGTCGGCTCCCCGCAGCAGCCGCCGGTCTCGGCGGGCATCGGTCAGGCGATCACCGCCGGACGGCTGTCGGTGCCGTTGAGCTGGGCCGTCGCCGCGCCGGAGGTGCGTTCGGTCGCCTACGGGTTGCCGACCACCAACCCGGCTGCCGCACCGACCGCTTCGGCGGGCACGGCGGCAGCCGCGTTCAGCCAGATGGGCCTGGCCGGGATGGCCGGCAGCGCTCTGGCCGGCTCCGTCAACGGTGGTCGCCGCGATTCTGTCGGGGCGACCCCGCGCACGTCCGCGAAGGCGCCGGAGCCCCCGCCGGGCGGACTGGAAACGCGGGTCAGCGCCCGACTGGAGGAATTCGCCCGGCTGCACAAATCCGGGGTGCTGACCGATGACGAGTTCGCCGAGCAGAAACGGCATCTGCTGGGTTGGTGGGCGGCGACTCTGACGGCGCCGGCCGAGCCCGGAGAAAAGGACTCCGGAACCCCGGCGCGTTGACGCGGTGTCCACGTCTCGGGTGGTCATCGGTGCCAGCGATTCATCGTGTCCGCCCAGCGCATTCCGGGGTGCCGACGTCTTGGCCGCGCCCGCTGGTGAACCGGACCGGAAATACCCCGACGACAGGCCGTCGCACCTCGCCGGTCCGACCGCCCACCCTTGCTACCGTAATCAGATGCCTCATCCGCCACACCAATCACGCGGTGTCTCCCGGCGCGACGTGCTGAAATTCGCGACCGCCGCGCCCGCGCTTGCCGCGGTGGGGGCGGTGCACGGCGCGCCGGCGGCGGCGGCGGCCGGCCCGAGGCTGGTCGACTACGCGATGCGGCAGATCGCGCCCGACCAGATCAAGGCGGCCGGATACTCCGGCGTGGTGAACTACGTGTCGACGTCGCGGCCGGGCTCGAACTTCGGCGCCAAACCGATCACCCGCCCCTACGCCAGCGCCCTGAACAACGCCGGCCTGGTGATCGTCAGCAACTACCAGTACGGAAAGCCGGGCGGCACCGCGCCGTCGGACTTTACCCGCGGCTACCCCGGCGGCGTCGCCGACGCCCGGACCGCGCTGCAGCTGCACAACGCGGCCGGCGGCGGTCGCACCGCGCCGATCTTCTTCAGCGTCGACGACGACATCGACCGCAACACCTGGAACGACGTTGCGCTGCCGTGGTTTCGGGGGATCAACTCGGTGATGGGCGCCCAGCGCACCGGGGTCTACGGGGGAGTGAACGTCTGCCGGTGGGCGGGCGGAGACGGCGTCATCGGCAACTCCAGCGTCCCCGGCCACCGCTGGGCCTGGCAGACCCGGTCCTGGGCGCGCGGCGCGCGCGCCCCGGCGGCGGTGCTCTACCAGAGCATCGTGAGCACGGCGTCGAACCCCGGACCGGTGATCGACGGGTGCGAGGTGGACGTCAACGACGTCCTGGCCCGCGACTGCGGCCAGTGGAACCTGCACCGTTGAGCACCGCCGAGGCTACCGGGTGAGGTTGACGGCTCCGCAGCCGGCCGCGACGACGTCGCCGCTCAGCGACCGGGTTTGCGGGTCGGTCGGCGCCGGTGCGGTGCTGGTGGTCACCGGCTGGGGGCGCCTGCTGATCGGACCAGCCGGCGCCGTCCCACCAGCGCGGCCCGCCGGATCCGGACGGGCCCGGATACCAGTCTGGCGGCGGCGACGGTTGGGTCATGGAACTTCTCCCTGGTGGGCGGGCTGTCGGTAACGGACCGACGATGTATCGCGCCGGGGCGAAGTCCTGTCTGTCACGACGTTGCCGGCGGACTGAGAAGCTGGAGATACGGTGGCATCTGCGACGTTTCGGTCGCGCCGACGAATCGACGAGGCAGCCGAATCGCGGTGCGCCACGCACCACCTCGGTAACATCGGTCCATGCCTCTGGACGACGGCGCAGACTCTGCCGGATACCGGATTCCCGCCGCCCCGCCGCCCCGCCGGCTGGGCAACCGGCCCGCCGTCCTGGGTACCGCCGCCGTGGCCGCGGTCGCGGTGGGCGCCGTCGTCGGCTACTTGATCCGGCCGGCGAAGGAGCCGACGAAGGATGCGGCCCCGGCTGCGGATTCCACCGCCGCGACCGTCGCACCGGTGCCGGCCGGGGTGGCGGTCAGCCCGCCGGTCGTCGATCCCGACGCGGTACCGGCCGACGATCCGCCCGGCCCGGCACGGCCGACCGGCAGTGGGTTCTCGACGGCGATCGTCTCCGGGGTGGCCGCTCTGGTGCGGGCGAAGTATCCGCGGTTGTCGGCCCGTCAGGTCGTCACCCGGTTGACCCGCACCGCGCGACACCCGAGCGGTGGCGTGGATGACCGGGTCGGGTTCGGGATGATCGACCCGGTCGCGGCGCTCACCGCCGACCTGCCGGTCGGCGGGTGACAACCGTTGACGCCGCCGGTGGGGTGCCCCGAGCCGGCGGGTCCGGACACGGCTCGCCGCGCCGCATCAATCACCCGCGCAGGTGGGAATAGACGATGGGGTTCGCGTCCCGCGTGGTAGAAATCTCTGCATGACAAGCATCACCCGGGCGGCGGCGGCAGGCGTGTTGGCAGTGGGGGTCGGGCTCGTCGGCGTGGGCGCGGCGGGCATCGCCCAAGCCGAGCCGCGGTACCACTGGTGCCCGGGCGAGCAGTGGAGTTCGTGGATGGGCGCCAACTGGGAGCCGAACCTCTGCCACGACAACCACTACCTCGACAACGTCCCGCACGATCCGGCGAACTGGCGCGGCGAGGGCCCGTACGACCCGAGCTTCCCCGCGCCGGTCGCCCCGAACTGACCAGCGGGTCAGCCCGGCGGCGTCGGGGTCATCGACCCGATGTAGTAGGTCTCCTGGCCGGTCGGGTAACCGCCGCCGTCGGTGGCGATGTGCACGTGGTCGTAGTGATTGGCGGTCTCGTTGCCGAGGTCGGCCGTCCAGTTTCCGTTGCCGACGCCGGGGTAGATCCGCTGCCGCCAGATGACGTGGTTGATTCCCCACCGCTTCGCGTTCGCCAGGGCCAGGCCGGCGATCTGGTCGCCGAGCCGGATCCCTTCCTCGCTGTGGTAGTTCGGGATCATCACGTCGATCGCCAACCCGCTGGGATGCCAGCGCAGCGCGTCCTGGCGGAACCCGCCGATGGTGGTGATCTCCGGGAAGAGCACGCTGATGGCCCGGGCCGCCCAGATGGTCTTCACCTGCAACCCGTCCTCGGGGGCGATCCCGGCCGGCAGCTCGATCTGGAACTGCTGCGCGCTGACCGGCGCGCTCGCCGCCAACTCGTCCACCTCCGCGGCGCTGGCGACCTGCGGTCCGGTGGCGGCCTGCGGGACGAACTGCGGTCCGGCCAGGCCCGGCGGCACGGCTCCCGGCCCGTCGGCCACCGTCGCCGGATCGCTGACGGTGCTGGGGCAGCACGGCGGCGACGGGGGCTCCTCTTCGCCCTCGGCGTAGATGATGGCCCCGGAGACGGCGAGCGAGGCCAGGATCGCCGCCCAGCGCCCCCGGCGGCCGTTGACCACCCCGTCTCTGCCCACGAACAGCACCTTAGTGTCCCATGCGACGCGTGTGGCGGGTTTTCCGCCACGCAGCTCCGGGATGCGCACCGTCCGAGTCCCGGCGATCGTGGTCAAGGTACACGGTCGGCCTTCGGGCCCGTCGTGCGCCTCACCGGCCGCAGCCACCGCGCTCGGTGCCGCATCCCCGGCGCTGGTGGACCCGGACCAGCAGCGCCCGACCGTCGGTCCACTCGTCGAGCTGCCGCGGGTGCGCCTCCGCCCGGCTGGTGGGGTTGGACAGCGGGAAGATGATCGGCCGGTCGGTCTTGGTCGCCAGCTCGCGGATGATCGGCTCGGTAAACGCCCCCATGCTCACCGCGGCGGTGCCCTGCTTGTCGAGATCGTCACGCCGGGTGGAGAGCGGCGTTCCTCTCCGGCGGGCCGGCCGTCGACTACGTCTACCTGGTGTCCCGACCGGGGCGTTTCAGGCGTTCACCGTTGACGTACACCTGGTCGATGTTTCGGTCGTCGCCGCAGTAGATGAGTTTCTCGATCCGCTGCGCCAGGCTCATCTCCTTGACCGCCGTCCACTGCGAGTCGTCGACGACCAGTGCGTCGAAGGCGTAGCCGGGCTCGAAGCTGCCGGTCCTGCCGAAGAAGCTGCCGCCGCCCTTGGTCGCGCAGTAGAAGGCTTCGGCGGCCAGCACCGGCCGCGACGCGCGGTCGGCCAGGAGATTCACCGCGCCCGCCTGGATCGCGCCGACGATGTTCTGAAACATGTTGAGCGAGTGGCCGGCCGAGATGTCGCTGCCCAGTCCAACCCGGATTCCCATGTCGTGGTATTCGGCGAGCTTCATCACGCCGCTGAGCAGGTTGAGGTTGGAGTGCGGACAGTGGGCGACCAGCGCGCCGGTTTCGGAGACCACCTTCTTCTCTCGTTCGGTGAGGTGAATGGCATGGGCGACAACGGTATTAGCCGAAGACAGCAATCCAGCACGTTGGTAGGTCTCGACGAAATCCGAACAGTCCGGAAACATCTTCAGCGTCACCTCGACCTCGGTACGGTTCTCCGCCAGGTGCATGTGGCACGGCACGCCGAACTCGTCGGCCAGCCCGGCCAGGCCAGCCATCAGTTCGCGGCTGCACACCATGCTGACGCTCGGGGCGACGGCCGGACCGACCAGCGGCGACTTGCCCAGGGTCTGCTCGATGAAGCGGCGCGAATCGGCGATCGCCCGGGCGGTGGTCTCGCATGAATCGGCCGGCACATTCTGGTCCCGGGACACTTTCGCGACACAGGACCGCAACCCCGCCCCGATCAGCTTGTCGACCAGGATGCCGGTGGTGTCGGTGTGCACCGTGCCCATCACCACCGAGCCGGTGATGCCGTTGCGCAGCAGGGAATCGGCGAAGATGCCGTAGACGGTGTCGGCGTACGCCGGGTCGCCGAGGCTGGCCTCCTGCGGGAAGGTGAGCATGTGCAGCCAGTCGATCAACTCGGTGCTGCCCTGCAGGCCGGTGATCGGCAGCTGGGAGGCGTGCAGGTGGGCGTCGGTGAAGCCGGGGATGACGAGCTGATCGCCGTGGTCGGTGGTCGGTGCGCCGGCGTAGCGATCCGGCAGCCGCTCGGCGCACTCGACGATGGTGCCGTCGTCACCGACCACGACGTAGCCACGCGGCAGGCTGACGAAGGCGCGCCAGCTGGGGGTGAACACGATGTTGCCGCGGTGGACGTGCACCCGACCTCCCTCCGCCTGCCGCACGGCTATCGGATACAGACTAGGGAACCGGGGGAGACCGGGGCAGGCCGCTCGGTCGTCCGGTGTGGTGTCAGCCCGGCTTGCCGCGTTCGATCACCCGCAGGACCTGGTCACGGTCGGCGCCCGGCCAGAATTCGTGCACCAGCCAGGTCGCGCCGGCAGCGCGGAAGTCGGCGGGGCTGGTGTCGGCGCGCACCGGCACCGCGATGTCGAACCCGTCGAGGCCTCCCCGGATCGTCGCGACGGTGCCCGCGATCCGGGCCACCCCGGCCGCATCCATCCCGTGCGGGAAGACCCCGTCGTAGCGGGCGGCCCGCTCGATCGGTCGGCCGGTTGTCCGGTTGGTGCCGAACCAGACGGGTATCCGCGGGCGGTGCAGCGGGCCCGGGGTGATGCGCACGCCGTCGACGACGATCTCGCCGCGGTGGGTGACCGTCTCGCCGGCCCACAACGCGGTCAGCACCGCCGCACCTTCGTCGAGGACCCGGCTGAGCCGGCGTTGATCGCCGACCTCGCCGAACGCCGAATACTCCCGGGCGATGTCGCGCCCGGTGCCCAGACCGAGGATCAACCGGCCGCGGCTCAACCGGTCCAGGGTGACCGTCTCCCGGGCCAGCGTGATCACCCGGCGGCGCGGCAACGGGGTCACCATCGGGCCCAGGGTGATCCGGCTGGTCACCGTCGCCGCGGCAGCCAACGCGATCCACGGGTCGGCGATCTCCCAGTCACCGGCGACCGGGCTCAGAATGTGGTCCCACACGAAAAGTCCGTCCCAGTCCGCTTCTTCGGCAGCCCGGGCGATGTCGGTGACGGCCTGCGGGTCGGCCAGTGCGCCGAACAACGGCACGTGCAGGGCGCGGCGCATCTACCGTTCGCTACGGGCAGATTTCGTGCTCGGCGGCGTCGGCCATCAGCGGGAACTGCGGCCACTCAAGGTAGTTGGGCGCCTGTCGCTCCACCGACCGGCCGACGTGCAGGTTCTCGCAGATCATGTGTCCGAGCGCGGTGGCGCTGCCGGGTGCGATCGGTTGGCCGTCGGCGTACTGGCCGGTGTAGCCGTGGTCTTTCAGATAGCGCAGGTAGCTGCCGTCGTCGGCGTGCGCCGGAGCCGCGCCGAGCAGCACCGCGCCCCCCGCCGCGGCCGCCGCGAGTGGTCGGGTGAGTCGTGCCACGCCGGCGATGATACGCGTACCGGGCGCCGCGGTACGCTGGCAGGCCGATGGCGAAGCCGGCACGAAAGGTGACACCGTGAGGGGAATCGCGGCGGGACTGGCTGCGCTGGTGACGACGTTGGCGGCGCTGTGCACCGCCGGGCCGGCCGGTGCCGACCCGCTCAATCCGAACCACCCGGACTACTGCGGCAACAGCCCCGACTTCTTCTTCTGTGCGGAGCACCGGTCGACCTACCCCAACGCGGGGGAGTCGGCATTCCTGGACGCCACCCGCGGTCGCATTCCCGGCAACGACGCCAAGCATCTCGCCGCCGGGCGGGCGGCCTGCCTGGAGCTGGCCGCGGACTCGGCCGGCCACGTGGTCGGCGACGTGGCCCACTACCTGGGGATCTCCGAGCAGCAGGCCGGTGCCGTGGTCGACGCCGCGCACACCAACATGTGCCCGAAGACCGAGCGGTAGCTCACGGCCCGGGCCTCTCGCCCGGTCGCCGCAGCCCGTCTCGAACCGGGGCCTGGGCGGCGACGTCGGATCGGTTGTGGTCCGGGCAGCACCGGCGGGCGGTTTCGGCGTCGGCCGATCCTGCTGGCA
>NZ_JBYCLB010000369.1:0-2096 GCF_057473705.1 Mycobacterium sp. TH-M15
CAGCAAGGAGAAACCGATGTCCTTCGTAACCGCCAACCCGGAAGCGCTGGCCACCGCGGCCAGCAGCCTGGGCGGCATCGGCGCCGCGATGAGCGCGCAGAACGCCGCCGCCGCCGGCCCCACCACCGGAGTGATCCCGGCCGCCGCCGACGAGGTGTCGGCGCTGACCGCGGCCCAGTTCGCGGCGCACGGCCAGATGTACCAGGCGATCGCCGCCCAGGCGACGGCGATCCACGAGATGTTCGTGCAGACCCTGGCGACCAGTGCGGGTTCGTACGCAGCGACCGAAGCCGCCAACGCGATCGCGGCCGGCTGAGGCTCGACTGTGCTGGATTTCGCGGCGCTGCCCCCGGAGATCAACTCCGGGCTGATGTACTCGGGCCCGGGATCGGGGCCGATGCTGGCCGCGGCCGCGTCCTGGGACGCGATCGCCGCCGAGTTGCTCACCGCGGCATACCAATGCGGGTCGGTCGTCGCCGAACTGACCACCGACGGGTGGCTGGGACCGGCATCGCTGTCGATGGGCAAGGCGGCGGCGCCGTATCTGGCGTGGCTGCACGAGACCGCAGCCCGGGCCGAGCAGACCGCCACGCAGGCGAAGGCGGCCGCCGCCGCCCATGACCTGGCGTTCACCGCGACGGTGCCGCCGCCGGTGATCGCGGCGAACCGCGCCTTGCTCGCAACGCTGGTGGCGACCAACTTCTTCGGCCAGAACACCCCGGCCATCGCCGCCACCGAGGCGCACTACGCGGAGATGTGGCTGCAGGACGCGGTCGCGATGTACGGCTACGCCGGCGCCTCGGCGGCGGCCTGCCGGTTCAGCCCGTTCGATTCGCCCCGGCCGGCCACCGACCCGGCCGGACCGGCCGCCCAGTCCGGTGCCCTCGCGCACGCGGCGGCGTCCGTGGCGGCGGCGCACTCGACGGCGCACTCGACGGCGGTCGCGCAGGCGACGTCCGCGATGTCGCAGCTCGCCGCCGTCCTAGACCCGCTGTCGACGGGCACGATCACCGGTTTCTCGGCCACCAAGGTGGTGAACACCGTGATATCGACCACGACCTCGGCGGTCTCCGGGCGGCGAATCCTGATCACCAATGAGCGACTGGCGTGGGGCGGGACCGCCGCCGAAGAGGAGAACGGCCATCTGCGGGCGCCGGCCGCCGCTCCCGCCCCGTCGGCCGCGGGGGCGGCGTCCGCCCAGCTGGGACGGGCCGCCGCGGTCGGGAAGCTATCGGTGCCGGCCGGCTGGACCGCGGCCGCCCCGGAGGTCCGGCCGCTGGCCCTGGCATCCTCGAACACCGGCGCCGGCAGCATCCCGGTGGCCTCCGCCCCCGGCCCAGAGGCTCCGGGAAACATGTTCAGCCAGTCCGCGCTAGGGGCGCTTTCACGCAGCGGGGCCGACCCACCCCGCCGACACAAGAGCAGGCCGATCATCGTGCGTTCCCCGGCCGCCGGATAGCAGCCGCAACCACCGACACGAACCCCCAACGAGAAAGGTTGTCAGACATGGATTTCAGCATCCTGCCGCCGGAGATCATCTCGGCGAGAATGAGTTCCGGACCGGGCGCCGGGCCGATGCTCACCGCGGCCGCGGCGTGGAGCCAGCTGGCCCAGGAGACCACCGCGGCAGCGGCCGCCTACCGGTCGGTGCTGGCCGGCCTGACCGTCGACGGGTGGCGCGGCCCGTCGTCGATCAACATGGCGCAGGCGGCGAGCCGGTACGTGACCTGGCTCTACGGCACCGCAAGCCAGGCCGAACAGACCGCCGCACGGGCCAACGCCGCCGCCACGGCCTACCAGACCGCGCTGGCCACGACGGTGCCACTGGTGCTGATCACCGCCAACCGAACCCGGTATCTGATGCTGGTCACCACCAACTTCTTCGGCCAGAACAGCCCGGCGATCGCGACCACCGAGGCCGAGTACCAGCAGATGTGGGCCCAGGACGTCACGATGATGCACGGCTACCAGGCCTCCTCGACGGCCGCATCGAAGCTCGCGCCGTACAGCCAGGCGCCGGCGGTCGCGAATCCGACCGCCGCGGCGGCCCCGCCGGTTGCGGCGGCCGCGCAACCGGCTGCCGCGACCGCCGCTCA
>NZ_JBYCLB010000370.1:0-4003 GCF_057473705.1 Mycobacterium sp. TH-M15
TCATCGACGACAAGGGCCACGCGGCCGTCTCCATCAACCACCCCGACCTTGCCAAACGCAACGCTACGTTCGTTCCGGGTACCGGCCAAGATCCGACGAAATTCCGGGACAGCGCGGTACGGGCAGAGCGAATGTACTGGGCCACACGTAACGCTGACGGAACACTCGGCGGCGGCGATGTCTCGATCACGACCTGGATGGGCTACGACCCGCCGATGAACATTGCCACCGAAGCCCCAAATCCGAGCTATGCATTCAACGGTGCCACGGCACTGGACAACTTCCAAGCGGGCAGCCGAGCCTCCCACGTCGACGCGGTAACCGGCGGTCCGTCGGTCAACACCGTGATCGGACACAGTTTCGGGTCTACGGAGGTTGGTGCCGCCGCCGTGAACGGCCACCATCTCGACGCCGACAACGTCGTCGCAGTCGGAAGTCCGGGGATGATTGCTGGATCCGCCGGGGATCTCGACCTCAACCCCGGTGCACACGTGTTCGCGACGAAGGCCGCCAACGATCCGATTCCCCATTTCGGCGGCTTCACGTTGGGGCCGGATCCGGCGAATCCGAACTTCGGGACAACACGATTCGAGGCCTCAGATGGGCCAGTCTGGCCGCCGTGGCGAATCCCTGCGCACAGCAGCTACTGGGACCTCGACAACCCCGCGCTGGCCAACATGGGTCGTATCATCGCCGGACGAACGGATGTGACGCCGCCGTGACCGCTACCGCTCGACGCCCACTGCAGATACTGGCCGCACTGTTTGCGACCGGCCTGGTCACCGCATGCTCACCACACATCGGAGGTTCGATGAAGATTCCGCAAAGCCAAGAGGAGGCCCAGGATGTCGTCCTTGAATACCTGCAGAAGACCGTCGACGGCTTACCACCCGGCACGATCCTCGATAGCAGCGATAGCCAGGGCGCTAGCAATCTGAGCTGCGATGACAACTACACGGGTCCAGGCACCGGCCCAAGCAACTTCTCCGTTGCTATCCATGTCGTCGGCGACGCTGCCCACCCCCCAACTGACCTAATCACCCTCACCGGTGAACTGTGGCAGAGCTGGGGCTGGCAGGTCACCGAGCGAGCTGGGTTTGAAAAACCGAACCGATTCGCCGCTGCGCCAGACGGCTATCGATTGCAGATCGTGGCAGCCTATCCACACACCTACCCGCCGACGTTGGCGGTCATCTCCCCGTGCTTCCCAGGCGACCTGCGCAATGACCACCTGCCATTTCCGCGTATCGTCCGCCAGACGCCGAGGCCGTGACCTCATCGTCGGCCGTACAGACGTGACACGCATTCTGTCATGCATCCTGGGCGCCCTGTCCGCAGTCGGGTCGTTCACCGCATGCTCCCCGCACGGCACCCGGAGGGACACAATGCAGATTCCGCACAGCCAACAAGAAGCTCAAGACACCGTCCTTCGTTACCTGCAGAGAACGGTCGATGGCCTACCGCCGGACACCGTGCTCGACAGCAGCAACAGCCAAGGCGCCGCCAACCTGCCGTGCGACGACAACCACATCGGCGACGAACCCGGACCCTACGAATTCTTTGCGACATTGGATGTAATCGGCCCCGACAACACTTCTCCGGCCGACCTGGTCAGCGTCACCGGAGAGCTGTGGCACAGCTGGCACCTCTCCGTCACGGAGCGAGACGGATTCGAGAAGCCGAACCGATTCGCCTACCTGCCGGACGGATACCGGTTGAAAATCCTGGCGACGTACCCGCCGACATACCCGCCGCTGTTGACGGTCATCTCGCCGTGCTTTCCAGGAGAGCTCATGCGGGACAAGCTGCCCTTCCCCCGGACCATCCACCAGACTCGACGATCGTGAGCTAACTGTGAACCGCGCCGGGCAGGGGTGTCGCCGCGCCGGAAGCTGGTCACCTGTGCCCCATGGTGGGTAGCGAACCTTCCGCAGACCGGCGAGCAGCCCGTCTACCCCTTGATAGGACGGAACTGACCACGCGCCGCGACGTCAGCGCCGACGGGACCGCAGGTAGTCGCCGACGACGGCCGCCCCCAGCCCGTCCACGTCGGGTGCGACCACCCGGCCGGCCACCCGGCGGGCCACCTGGTCGATGAACCGGGCCAGGCCGGGGTCGTCGCCGAGCCGGAAGATCGTCACCTGGGCGCCGAGCCGGGCCACGTCGTCGAAGCCCTTGACGGTGAACGCGATGGTGCGCGGGTGCGGCGGGTAGTCAAAGAACACCACGGATCCCTCGCCGAAATCTTCCAAGTGCGTGGTCGGCTCACCGTCGGTGACCACCAGCACCACCGGCTGGGCGTTGGGGTGCCGGCGCAGGTGCCGCACCGCCAGCGCCAGCGCATGGTGCAGATTGGTGCCCTGCTCGTAGACACCCTCCAGCCCGATCAGCTCGGCGGCGGTGATGGTGCGGGCGTAGCGACCGAACGCGATGATCTGCAACGCATCCGAGCGGAATTTGGTGCTGACCAGGTGGTTGAGCGCCAGCGCGGTGCGCTTCATCGGCAGCCACCGGTTCTCCATCACCATCGAGAACGACGTGTCCACCAGCAGCGCCACCGCCGCCTGGGTGCGGGTCTCGGTCTCGGAGACCTCCACGTCGTCGACGGCGATGACGAGCCGGGAACCGTCCGCGGCCCTGTGCCGATGCGGCGGTCCCAGCTTCGCCTCTCCTCCGTCGAGCCTCGCTGAACCGCCGGCGGCCTGCCGCAACACCGCGTTGGTCATCGTGCGGGCGATGTTCCACGGCTCGGTGTCGCCGAACTGCCAGGGCCGGGTGGCGCCGGTCAGCTCGCCGGCCGCCCCGGCCCGGCGATGGTCACGCTCGCCGCGTCGTCCGGCCAGTTGTTGGGTCACCCCGTGCAACGCGGTCTCGCCGAGCCGGCGCATCGCCTTGGGTGAGAGCCGCCACTGGCCGTCGGAGCTGCGGTCCAGGAATCCCTGGTTGACCAGGGCACGCTCCAACTCGGCCAGGGTGCGGGCGTCGACGGCGGCCTGGTCGCCGAGCTGACGGGCCAGCGCGTCTAGGTCGACGTCGTCCATCGTCGCACCCGGATATGCCTGGGAGAGCTGTTCGGCCAGCTGTTCCAGCTCACCGATGTCGGCCAGCGCCCGGGCGGCCTCGGCCATGCCCAGCGGGTTGTCGCCGGAGAACTCCGCCGATCCGGTCCAGTCCTCGCCGGGCCGGGCCGCCTGCAGCTGCGCGTCCAACTTCGACAGCGCCTGCTGCAACGCCGGCGACCCGAATGCCTGCTGCGCCAGCGCGTCCAGTTCGGCCCGCTGTTCGGCGCTCAGGCTGTTGTAGAACCGCTGCGCGGCGGCGGCCCGTTGGGCCAGCGAGTCCAGCAGCTCCTCGACGTCGGCCGGGTTCTCCGGGAAGAACTCGCCGTGGCGGGCCATGAAGTCGGCGAAATCCTGCGGCGTGTCCTCACCGCGGGAGTGCTTGTCCAGCAACGCGTTCAGATCGTCGAGCATGTCGCTGACCCGCTGCCGGTCGGCGTCGGTGGCGCTTTCCAGGAACTGCTTCATCCCGGCGAAGCGCTGTTCCAGCATCTCCCGGCCGAGCAGATCCTTGATCTGCGCGTAGGATTGCCGCGCCTGGGGCGAACGCCAGTCGTAGTCGGCGAGTTCCTGCACCGCCTTGGCCGGTGACGGCGAGAGCGCTTCCAGCTGCAGCTCGGCGAAGCGGGCGTCGTCGTCCAGCGCCCGGGCCAGCTCCTTGCGTTCCTCCAGCACCGCCTCGTCCAGCAGCTTCTTGATCTCGGTCAGGGTGCCGTCCAGGTTGTTGCGCCGCAACAGCTCGGCACGCCGGCGCCGGGCCTCGGCGGCCAGCCGATCGGCGCCGGTCATGGTCTTGGTGCCGCGGCGCAGCAGCTCGGAGAGGGCGCGCCGGGGTGAGGTTCCGGCCATCACGTCCTGGCCGATCGCCTCCAGCGCCTCGCGCACGTCCACCGGCGGCGCCAGCGGATCCGGCCCGCCGGTGTAGGCCGAGTACCGGGACGACT
>NZ_JBYCLB010000371.1:0-2829 GCF_057473705.1 Mycobacterium sp. TH-M15
GACGGTGTTCACCACGACCTGGAGCAGCACCGCCCGGGGATCGCGGCGACCGTCGGACCAGCCGATCGTCTGCCAGGCCCAGCGGTGCCCGGCCGTCGTCGAGTGCCCGATCACCCCGTCGTCGGCGGCCCACCCGCAGACCCGGTCGCTGCCATAGACCCCGGTGCGGTCCGCGCCGAGCACCGAGTTGAGCCCGCGGAACCACTGCAGGCCAACCCTTTTCCAGATGTCGCGGTCGATTCCTTCGTCGACGCTGAAGAAGATCGGCGCGGTATCCGGGCCGCCGGCGGCGCCGTGCAGCCGCAGCGCGGTCTTGGCGTCGGCCACCCCGCCGTCGTAGCCGCGGGTGAAGTCCGACGGGTCCGGCCAGTTCGGTTTACCGTACTGATAACAGCTGGCGACGTGCAGCCCCGCCGCGCGCAGGGCGTCGGTGTACTCGCGAGTGACCGGCTTGAAGTCGAAGTTCGCGCCCGGCCGCGACTCGGCCACATAGACCAGCGCGCCGGCGTAGCCCGCCGCCTTGATCAACTCCGGCGCGACGATGTTCTCGGTGAAGTCGATCAGCTGCTGGCCGGCCGCCGATGCCCGCGGTGCACCGACCGTCGCCGCCGTCCCCAATCCCAACAGCGCCGGTCCGGCGCCGGCGTATCTGAGCAGGTCACGCCGGGAGAGTGATCGCGGTGCGGCGCGTCCGCTCCGGGCAGGCGAATCGCACATCCGGTGATGCTAACAACATCACGGCACGCGAACCCGAACCTGCGCGCCTCCCCGGTGAACCGGCTAGCATCGCGGACATCTCGATCTATCCCCGCTCGCGATCGTGAGGAGACGTTGTCATGGCAGAAGTGCAGGGACCGCAGCGGCTCGGGCCGCTGACCCCGCTGGTCGGGGAGTGGGAGGGCGACGTCGGCGTCGACTTCTCCTATCACAACGCGGACGGCGTGACCGGCGAGACCGGCTACTTCGAGAAGGCATGGTTCAAGCCGATCGCGACAACGGTCAACGGTAAGCAGAGCCTGGAGGGGCTGACTTACCAGATGACGGCCTGGCGACACGGCGAAGAGGACATGGACCCGTTCCACGACGAGGTCGGGTATCTGCTGTGGGAGAAGGCAACCGGGATCGTCATGCGGGTTGTGGTCTTCGGCCGGGGGATCGCGATCCTGGCCGGTGGCCAGGCCGAGCCGCGTGCCAAGAAGATCGAGTTCACCGCCACCCCGGGCGAGGCGAACTACGGCATCCTGCAGAACGAGTACCTGTCGGAGAATGCCGAGTTGATCAACTTCACCGGCTCGTTCACCTTCGAGGGAGACGGAAAGTTCAGTTACGAGCAGACGCTGGTGCTGAAGCTGGCGGCCATGGGCGGTAAGGAGATGAACCACACCGACCGCAACACCCTGCACCGGGTCAAGCGCTACCACCCGGGTTCCGAGCACGCCTGAGCAGATGACCGGGCCCGATCCCGGCGCGGTAACCGTAGCGGCTCCACTCGGTGGTCGGGCTGACCCGGCCGACGCAGCATCAGCGCCGCCACAGCGACGACGATCTGCGTAAACGGCGGGCTGCGGCGATTCTCCGGGGGTGCCCTCCGGCCGGGATCAGGCTCGGTACGGGCATGCACCTGTAGCATCTGGGGGAGTGTCGCGAGCAAATCCGTAGCGGCGGAAGGGGCCGGTGATCATGACGCAGCCGTTCGGTTCGGCGCCCACGCTGACGGTGACCGTCGGGCCCGATCGATACGCTCTTGATCCGGCGAGCGGGCCGGTGGTGATCGGGCGGGAGCCGCAGGCGACCATCCGGATTCTCCGCGACGACCGGATCTCCCGCCGGCACCTGCGGGTGGAGCCGTACGCCGACGGGTGGCAGGCGATCGACACCAGCTCCAACGGCATGTACGTCGACGGGGTGCGGCGCAGTTCGGCGTTCATCACCGCGCCGACCACCATCCACCTGGTCGACGTCGACGGCGTTGCGGTGCAGTTCACCCCGGCCGAGCCGGTCGCGCCACCCGACCGGGCCGCGTCGGCCGCGGTGTCATTCGATGACGAGGCGGCTGCGTCCACCGTTGACACCGGTGAGCACGAGGTGTCGGACCCGTCGGTCCTGCGAGCGGGTCGCGCGGTGGCCGCGCGGCGCCGTGAACTCGACATCACCCAGCGCAGCCTGGCTCGGGACAAGATCATCAACGCGGGCACGTTGATCTCGTTCGAGAAGGGTCGCAGCTGGCCGCGCCGGTCGACGCTGACCAAGCTGGAAGACATCCTGGACTGGCCGCGCGGCACCATCGTGCGGCTGCGCACCGAAACCGGCGGTGCCGCGCCCGTGCGAGACGACGAGGCCACCGAGGTGATGACCGACAGCGTTCACGCACCGCTGATGGCCGAGGCCGTCGAGTTGGCGATGCACACCATCGAGGCCGCCGCGGCCGAGCTGCCCGAACCGGCCGATCCGGATTTCGGCGTCAAGGCCACCCCGGTCCTGGCCGACCTGCGGCGGCTGGAGTCGTTGGCGGCCAACGCCGCGAAGCACGCCACCGGCACCCCGTCGATCGTGCTGGCGCTGAGCACCGTGCGCCGTCGGTACAGCGAGTTGATGCTCGAGGCCGCGAAATCGCCGTCGGCGACCTTGGGGCAGCGACTCTACGAGGTGCGGCACCGCGCCGACCTCAACGTGCAGGAGACCGCCAACGCCGTCGGCCTGTCGGTGGAGGTGATCGCCGCCGCCGAAGCCGAAAGCCCGATCCCGGCCGAGGCGGCGGAGACGCTGAAGAACCTGGTCGCTCAGCTCTCGGTTAGCTGACGGGAGTGGGGGGGGGGGGGGGGCGGCGGG
>NZ_JBYCLB010000372.1:0-5308 GCF_057473705.1 Mycobacterium sp. TH-M15
GGGAGCTGCCGGCCCTGCAGCAGGTGGCGGCCGGGCTGGCCGAGGCGATGCGCGACGGCCGGCCGGTGCCGGCCGGGGACCCGCCCGCGGACCTGTCCGGCCGGCGGCGCTCCCGGCGCCGCCCGGCGGTGGACACGCCGATCACCGGCCACCGATTCGGCGACGTCATCGAGGCGCCGGGCCCGGCCTACCGGCCGGGGACGACGGTGCGGGCGGTCTTCGCCGGCGCGTATCCGAACAACGACCTGCACCGCGGCGGCAGCTATCTGCGGGTGGAGCGGGAGTCGGCGAGCGGCTGGGTCGGTGTCGCCGACGACGGCGACTGGTCGACGGTGTTCCGCTGGCGTCGCGTCCGCCGGCACGGCTCGCTGGTCACGGTCACCTGGACGGTGCCCCCGGAGACGCCGCCGGGTCGGTACCGGCTTCGCTACGACGGCGACGCCCGCGACGCCGACGGCCGGTTGCACCCGTTCACCGGCACAACGGAGCCGTTTGAGATCTCGCTCACACCATAGCCGCTGACGTGATGCCGGCACCGCCGGCTGGTGCGAGTGCGCATCGCCACGCGCGTCATGGGAACTTCGGCTGGCGCGCATGACGTTGGATGGAGTGTGCGTCGTGCCGCATCCCCACAGGAGGTGTCGATGGACACGAAGAACACCGTGCTCGTGAGAAAAGACGCCTGCCCGGGTGAGTACGACCGGGCGGTCGGCCAGCTGCGCGCGGCCGCCGGCCGGGCTCAGGTTGACGCTCACCGGCAGCGGATCCGCGCCGCCACCCGGTGCTGACCATCGCCGACTAACGGCGCGGTCGCACCGCCAGCGGCACCGGCGGGGCGCTGGCCCGAACCCGTTGCCGGGTCTCGCCGAGGCCCTGCACCTGCAGGGTCACCACATCCCCGTCCGTCAGCCAGCCCGGAAACGACTGCGGCGCCGCCCGATTGAGATGTTCGATGAGAGTGCAGGTGGGCACCGTCCCCGAGCCGAAGACGTCCCCGGGGGTGAGCGGCACGCCGCGGGAGGCGTAGCTGATCACCTCGCCGAAGCTCCAGTCCATCGCCCCGGTCGACCCGGTGCCGACGAGCATGTCGTTGACCAGCGCGGTGGCGTGCAGGCTGAGCCGCCCGTCGCGCCGGTAGGGCTCCAGCTCGTCCGGGGTGACCAGATACGGACCGAGGGTCACCCCGCTGTCCTTGCCCTTCGCCTGCCCGATCGCCAGCCGACCCTCCAGCTGCTGCAGATCCCGTGCCGACCAGTCGTTGAAGATGGTGTAGCCGATGATGGCCCGTTCGGCCTCCTCGACCGACAGATCGGCGCCGGGCACCCCGATGACCGCCGCGATCTCCAGCTCGAAGTCCTGCCAGGAGCTGCCCGGCGCCATCGGCGCGTCCTGATACGGCCCGAGCACCGTTGCCGGGCAGGCGAAGTAGAACGCCGGTATCCGATACCACGCGTCGCCCAGCTCCGGGTCGCGGCCGGTGGCGGCCAGGATGTTGCGCATGTGGTCCAGAAAGCACAGCGAGTCGCGGATGGACGGGGGCCGTGGGATCGGCGCCAGCAGCGCCACGTCGGCCACCGGCCGCACCGCTGACGGCGACCGCAGCGTCGCATCGCCGGCTGCCCGCAGGCCGTCCGGTCCGCGCCCGATCAGGTCGAGCAGCGTCGCGCCCGCCGGCAGCGCGTGGATCTGTTCGTCGGCCAGCACTCCGGTGCGTTCGCCGTCGCCGTCCCGATAGGTCACCCACCGCATGTCGTGTTATTCCTCACTTACCACCTCGTCCGACGTCTTGTCCCGGCGCAGCCCACGCCAGCTCGGGTGTCGCAGCCGGCCGTCCGGCGTCCGTTCGTTGTAGCGCACCTCGCCGACCAGCGTCGGCGAGACGAACGTCACCCGTTTCGCGTCGTTCTTGGGAAGCGTTCCGGCGAACGGTGATTCGCCGGTGTGCAGCGGCGCCAGGATCTGTTTCAGCACCGCCAGGTCGTCCTCGGTGAAACCAGTGCCGACCCGGCCGACGAAACGCAGCCCACCGCCGCCGGGGATGCCCATCAACAGCGATCCGATGCCACTGCTGCGCCCGCCTTCACCGGAGCGCCAACCGCCGATCACGACTTCCTGTGTCCGCCAGTGCTTCTCCTTGATCCAGGAGGTGGAGCGATGGCCGGGCAGGTACGTCGACCCCCATTTCTTGGCGACCACGCCCTCCCAGCCGCGGCGACGTGACTCTGCCAGGGCATCGTCGCCGGTGCCCGACAGCAGCTCCGGAACGACTAGGTTGGTGCCGTCGGCTAGCAGCTCCAACAGCCGGCGGCGGTCGCGGTAGCCGGCCCGCAGCAGCGGCCGGCCGTCGAGGTAGACGACGTCGAACGCCCAGAATTGGACCCGCTCGGCGCGGGCGCTGTTCTGCATCTCGGCGAAGTTCGGCACCTCGGCTTCGTCGAGGGCGACGATCTCGCCGTCGAGTACCGCGTGGTGGTCGGCGAGATCGGCGGCCAGCGACCGCAGGTGCGGGTAGGCATCGGTGACGTCGCGGCCGCTGCGGGAGCGAAGCCGCACCGTTCCGTGGTCGGCGTCGACGAGCAGGCGGTAGCCGTCCCATTTGCCTTCGAAGGCCCACACCTCCGGTGTCAGGCTCGCCACCGATCCGGATCTGGGCAGCATCGGCAGCAGCTCGTCGAAGGCGACCGGCTGGTCCTTCATCCGGTGCGCCAGCCACTGATCCCCGCCGGTGCGGATCAGCGCGTACCGTCCGGAGACCCGGTCGCCGTGCAGGGTGACCACGACCTCGTCGTCGCCGAACTTCTCCGTCTCGTAGCTGCCGGAATCCCAGATGGTGACGATGCCGGCGCCGTACTCGCCCTTCGGGATCGTGCCCTGGAAGCTGCCGTACTCCAGCGGATGGTCCTCGGTGCGCACCGCGAGGTGGTTGACCGCGGGCCGGTCGGGCAGGTTCTTCGGAACCGCCCAGGAGACCAGCACCCCGTCACGCTCCAGCCGGAAGTCGTAGTGCAGCCGGCGGGCGCGGTGCTCCTGGATCACGAAGGTGCTGCCCGACCCGGACCTCGACGCGCCGACCGGCACCGGCTCGGGCGTCTTGGCCGGATCGCGTCGGCTGCGGTAGCCGGCCAGCCGGTTATCGATCGTCATCGGCGGGTCCAGGCCGGCCAGCAGGTCGCCGTCGGCGGCCACCCGGTCCAGCACCTCGTCGTAGCGCAGCTGCCGCAGCCGCGGGTCGTCGAGTTCGGCCCAGGCGCGCGGCGCGGCCACCGTCGGCTGCGCTCGCCCGCGCAGCGAGTACGGCGCGATGGTGGTCTTCGACGCGTTGTTCTGGCTCCAGTCGACGAACACCTTGCCGGTGCGCCTGCTCTTGGCCATGGTCGCGGTCACCCGATCTGGCATCGAGCTTTCCAGTTGTTGCGCAACAGCTTTGGCCAGCGCCACCGCACCGACACCGTTCACCGGCTTGTCCAGCCGAGCATACAGGTGCAGACCCTTGCTGCCACTGGTGAGCGGGAAGGTGACAAGACCGATGTCGGCGACCAGATCCCGGACCGCCCGCGCCACGTCGGCCAGCTGGGCCAACCCCACCCCCGCACCGGGATCGAGGTCGAAGACCAGCCGGGTCGCCGGCCCCGGAGCCCCGTCGACAAACCGCCACTGCGGTACGTGCACCTCCAGCGCCGCCTGCTGGGCGAGCCAGGCCAGCCCGTCGACGTCCTCGACGACCGGGTAGGTCGTCAGACCGGATTGGTGCCGAATCCCGTCGCGGGCCAGCCAGTCCGGGGCCGACGACGCGAGCTGCTTTTCGAAGAACGAATCCGCCTCGACCCCGTTCGGCCACCGTTTGCGGGTCACCGGCCGGCCGGCGATATGTGGCAGCATCACCTCGGCGATTCGGGTGTAGTAGTCGAAGACGTCGGCCTTGGTGGTGCCGGTGGCCGGGTACAGCACCTTGTCGGGGTTGGTGAGCTTCACCCGGGGCGACGGACCCATGCTGCCAACCTACGTCGGCCGGGAGGGACGATGAAGCTTCGCAACGACACCGTGGCGCGGCTGTCGATCCGCACGCCGGATTACCGCCGTGGCGCGGTCGGGATCGGCATCGCCCACGTCGGGGTCGGCGGATTCCACCGGGCCCATCAGGCCGCCTACATCGACCGGCTGCTGGCGCGGGCCGGCGACTGGGGTATCTGCGGAATCGGGGTGCTGCCGGCCGATCGGCGGATGCGTGATGTGCTGCGCGCCCAGGACGGGCTGTACACGCTGGTCGTCGAGGGCGCCGACGGCCGCCGGGACGCCCGGGTGATCGGGTCGATCCTCGACTACCGGTACGCACCCGACGACCCGGCCGCGGTGGTTCAGACCCTGGCCGCGCCCACCACCCGGATCATCTCGCTGACCATCACCGAGGGCGGTTACCGCGGAACCGCCACCGACGATCCGGTCTCGGCGTTCGCGCTGATCGTCGCCGCGCTGAGCCGCCGTCGCGATCTCGGCGTCGCGGCGCCGACGATCGTCTCCTGCGACAACATCGAACGCAACGGCGACGCGGCCCGGCGGGCCGTCCTCACCCAGGCCGAACACGACGCGCCCGGCCTCTCCGGCTGGATCGACGCCCAGGTGCGATTCCCCAACTCGATGGTGGACCGGATCACCCCGGCCACCACGGAGGAGGTGATCGCGGCGCTGCGGCGCGACTTCGGCGTCGAAGACCGGTGGCCGGTCACCACCGAGCCGTTCACCAGCTGGGTCCTCGAGGACGAGTTCGGTTCGGGCCGGCCACCGTTGGAGGACGCCGGCGTGCTGCTGGTCGACGATGTGACGCCCTACGAGGCGATGAAGCTGCGGCTGCTCAACGCCGGTCACCAATGCCTGTGCTACTTCGCCTACCTGTGCGGCCACCGGATGGTGCACGAGGCGGCCGGTGACCCACTGTTGGCGCGGTTCCTGCTCGACTACTTCGACTCCGAGGCGATTCCCACCCTGCGGCCGGTGCCCGGCATCGACCTGACCGACTACTCCCGCAGCCTGATCGACCGGTTCGCCAACCCGGGAACGCGCGACACGATCGCCCGGCTCTGCGCCTACTCGCCGGATCGCATCCCGCCGTGGCTGCTGCCGGTGCTCCGCGACAACCTGGCCGGCGGCGGCCCGGTCCGGCTGGCGGCGGCGGCGGTCGCGGGCTGGGCCCGCTACGCCGAGGGCATCGACGAGCAGGGCCAGCCGATCGACGTGGTCGACGGGTTGGCCGCGTCGCTGGTGCCGATCGCCAGGTCCCAGCGCGCCCACCCGCGGGCGTTCGTCGAGAACA